>CAILWW010000021.1 GCA_903838035.1 uncultured Actinomycetes bacterium
ACACATTAGTGCGGATCGTGCAATTCTCGAGAGTGAAGATGGGTCACTAATGAACGTTGCGGAGTCTGCTTTCTAACCGTACAGTGCTCGGGTGTTCACCAAGTATCGCTCTGAATTTGCGTTAGCACTTGGTGCATCCTTCTTCGCATTTAACGGAGTAATCTCTAAATTAGTTCTCGAAGGTGGACTCAGCGCATATCGCTTAACTGAAATCAGAGCTACTGGTGGATTTTTGGCAATCATTACCTACTTGTTGATACGGGCGCCGAAGAGTTTGTTGGCAAAGAAGAAAGATCTACCCGCACTCATTGCCTTTGGGTTATTTGGTGTGGCTGCGGTTCAGATTTTCTACTTTATTTCTATCTCCAAACTTCATGTCAGCATCGCACTCATAATTGAATTCACCTCTCCCATCTGGATCTCACTCTGGTTGAAGTTTGTCCGCAAGCAAAGAGTCTCACCACTTATGTGGTGGGGTTTAAGTGTTGGTTTCGTTGGCCTGGTATTCCTCGCGCAAGTATGGAGGGGCTTGACCCTCAATGTGATTGGCATGATTGCCGCGCTTATCGATGCCTTTGCGATGACCGTTTATTTTCTGCTCGGAGAAAAGATCGGAAAGAGTCGTTCTACCGAGGTGATGATGGCCTGGGGGTTAGGTGTAACAGCCCTTACCTTCGCGGTTTTTCAACCATGGTGGAGTTTTCCCTTCTCTTTTCTAAATAAGCAATTAGATCTACATGGACGATTTGCAGGTCATCACCTTCCAGGTTGGGCGCTCATTCTCTGGGTCATTCTCTGTGGAACTGTCATTCCATACTTCTTAACTTTGACCGGACTTAAAGGGCTAAACGCCTCCACCTCAAGTGTGCTGGGAATGCTGGAACCTATCTTCGCTGGAATTTTTGCTTGGTGGTGGCTGGCCGAGAGTTTCAGCGCAGTGCAATTACTTGGCGCAGCAGTAATACTCGTGGGTATCTATTTAGCCGATCGCTCAAGGGCGAACGCTTAAGGTAGATTCTCGCCATGGAGATTTTCACTGACCTGCTTGCAGCAAATAAAGAGTTTGCTTCGCAATTCACCGCCGAGGAGCTATCTGGTGAAGCGAAGAAAGGGCTTGCGATTGTCACATGTATGGATTCTCGAATCGATCCACTCCACATTGTCGGTATGAACGCCGGCGATGCAAAGATTCTTCGAAATGCCGGAGCGCGCGTCACCGAGGATGTGCTCCGTACCTTGGTCCTTGCCACTCACTTATTAGGTGTTAATCGGATTCTTGTTATGCCTCATACCGATTGTCGAATGGCATCAGGTGAAGAGCACGAGATTCATGCGATGATTAAAGAGAAGTCCGGAATGGATACTCGCAGCATTGAAATAAGAACTGTGAAAGATCAAGTGAAGGCTTTACATACCGATATCACCCGGATTGAGACATATCCGCTCTTGGCACCTGGCTTAAAGGTGATGGGCGCAATCTATGATGTTAAATCTGGTTTGTTATCGCCAGTTAATTAACTATTCGTCTTTCACAAAACGCTCGCCCGAGAACGGTTCGGCGATATTTGCAAAGCGGGCAAAGTGAAGCTGGGCTGCAACTGGGATGGTGCGGGTTGGACCGTTACGGTGCTTGGCGATAATTAAATCTGCTTCGCCTTGGCGGTTGTTGGGGTCATAGGAATCTTCGCGATGAAGAAGAATCACTACGTCGGCATCCTGCTCGATCGAACCAGATTCACGAAGGTCAGAGAGCATTGGCTTCTTATCTGCGCGTTGTTCCGGACCACGGTTGAGCTGGGAGATCGCAATAACTGGTACGCCAAGCTCCTTTGCCAGCAGTTTGAGCGAACGAGAAAATTCCGAGACTTCTTGTTGGCGGCTCTCGACTTTCTTGCCGGAGGACATCAACTGGAGATAGTCGATGACGATGAGTTGAAGGTCGTTACGTTGCTTAAGTCGACGAGCCTTCGCGCGAATCTCCATCATCGACATATTTGGAGAGTCATCGATAAAGAGCGGAGCGTTGGAGATCTCGCCCATGCGCTTTGCTAGGCGGCCCCATTCATCATCATTGAGTACGCCAGAACGAATATTGTTGAGCGCAACGCGCGCTTCGGCTGAGAGCATACGCATGGTGATTTCGGAGCGGCTCATTTCCAGCGAGAAGATAACTGATGCTTTGCCGTCGTGGATTGATGCGTGACGTGCGATATCAAGACCAAGTGTTGATTTACCAACTGCTGGACGCGCCGCGAGCACAATCATATTTCCGGGGTGTAGCCCATGTGTCAAAGTATCGAGCTCTTTAAATCCGGTCTTTACGCCTTCGGCAACTTCACCAGCGGCAATCTTTTCAATCTCATCGAGTGCGCTTGGAAGGAGATCTGCAAGACGTACATAATCTTCAGTTGCGCGACGTTCGGTGACATCGTAAATCTCTTGTTGTGCCATATCGACCGTGTCATCAACATCGCCCTCTTTGGAGTAACCCATTTGAACAATCTTGGTTCCGGCTTCTACCAGTCGGCGCATAATTGCGTGATCGCGAACAATATTTGCGTAGTAACCAGCATTAGCAGCGGTCGGAACTGAAGAGATCAAAGTATGCAGGTAGGGAGCGCCACCTGCGCGCGCAATATCTCCACGCTTAGTAAGTTCTGCGGCGACGGTTACGGGATCTGCGGGTTCGCCACGTCCATATAAATCGAGAATTGCATCGTAGATAAGTTCATGTGCTGGTCGATAGAAATCGCGATCTTTGATTACTTCAACAACATCAGCAATCGCCTCTTTGGAGAGCAACATTCCACCAAGCACACCTTGTTCGGCGAGAAGATCTTGAGGTGGAGTACGTTCAAATTCAACGGATTGTGGTTCATTCCGGCGCGCGGAGGAGGATCCCTGTGGAGGTAGCTCTGCGATGCTCATGGGCAAAGAGTGGCAGGGTGGACTGACATTCGCCCTCGCCTTGTGTACCCAGCTGTGGAGAGTGTGGGGAAAGCTCGGGATAAGGGGTGGATAACTAACTCGAGCCCTGTGGAGGAATAGTGGATAACTAGCCCAGGAAGGGGTTTTTGAGCGTGGATTCTTTTCTGCGCCCTGTGGGTAAAGATATTTCTGAGCATCTCACTATTTAGACTTTTTACGAGGCGATCTTTGTCGGCTTTCCCACCTCATAGGAGATGAAGGCTTGGGCGAGTGCGAGTGCGACGATAAAGAACATTGCCTTATTCCAGCTTCCGGAGATATCGAAGAGTTTTCCAAGGATGGTGGGAGATGTTGCCGCCATTACATATCCGATGGATTGCATCATTATCGAGAGCAACCTGGTCTGCTTGGCATCCGAACTCTTGAGAACGGCAAGCAGGAGCGAGAGTGGGAAGACAATCGCCATACCGGTCATCGCAATTGTCATCCAAATAATCACGCGTGGACCGTGATCGAGTGCGACACCAGCAAGTCCCGCACCAGTAAAGATGGAAACCGCAATCAACGCCAATCTCATATCGGATTTCTTTGAGAGATAGTGAGGTACAGCAATACCAATTATTGCGCCAAAGAGATTTGCTCCTGCGATCACCCACGAAGCTCCTTGAAGTGAGAAGCCTTTCGTAGAAAGAATTGTTGGGCCCCACGTTGATGTTGCATAGAAGAGCATTGAGATAATTCCAAAGTAGAGCGCTAGCGCCCAAGCACTTCTATTTTTTAGAAGTGGGTTAGCAAAGAAATGTGGTTCGCGCTCACGTCCTTTGGGGTGTGAACTTTGCGGCATCTTAATTGCCCACCAAAGTGCGGCAATGGTTCCGGTGATAATCCATGGCACCATTGCCAGTCGCCAACCGATGGAAGTTGCGCGCGCGAGTGGAACTGCAAGTGCTAAGGAGATGGAGACGCAGGTACCCATCAGGCCGACATAAGTTCCAGTCAGTAACCCTGATTTACCCTCAACATTCTCCTTGAGCCATACCGGAAGCATGAAGTTAAGAGTGGCGATAGCAATTCCCATAGAGATAGAGAAGATAAGAAGCGTGGGGATACCAAAGGTTGCGCGCATAATGAGCGAGAAAGCTAATAGGCCGAGCGCGAGTGTGATGACTCGGTTAGTGTCACCAAGACGGTTGATATAACTCATGGCAATTGCCGTACCTGCAAAGCAGATTAAAGGGATTGCACTGAAGAGGCTTTGAGTAAAAGTGCTGAGGTGATATTCGCTTTTAAGAATAGGTAGGAGGGGGTTAATCACCACTAGGCCAGCGCGCATATTGATTGCTGCTAAAAAGATAGGTGCGCCAGTACGTAGAGTTGATTTCACTATGCGATGGTAATCAAAAAGACCCCCACTGAATACTCAGTAGGGGTCTTTAGAGCTTTTTTAATTAAGCAGCAACCACGTTGATAGCGATTGTGGCAACAACTGCTGAGTGAAGGCTGACCTTCGCAGAGTGCTTGCCGAGCTTCTTAATATGTCCAGCGAGCTTGATATCGTGGCGATCAATATCTACTGAGGTAGATGACTTGATTGCAGCAACGATGTCCTTGTCGGTTACAGAACCGAACATAGAACCTGTTGCTCCGACCTTCACCTTGATGGTGATTTCGGCGGCTTCAAGCTTGGCCTTGATCTCTTTAGCGTGATCTTGGCTCTGGATTTCACGAGCTGAACGAGCGCGACGGATTGAATCGATCTGCTTCTCTCCACCTTGACTCCAGGCGATTGCCTTATTGCCAGGGAGAAGGAAATTGCGAGCGTAACCATCTTTAACGGTTACGACGTCACCAGCGGTGCCTAGACCATCTACTGCGCGAGTAAGAATGAGTTTCATTGTTCGCTCTCCTTAGCGTGCTGTCGAGGTGTAGGGCAGAAGTGCCATTTCGCGGGAGTTCTTTACCGCGGCAGCAATCTGACGTTGGTGTTGTGTGCAAGCGCCAGTAACTCGGCGAGCGCGGATCTTGCCGCGATCGGAGATGTACTTGCGAAGGAGGTTGAGATCCTTGTAGTCGATGTAGGTCTGCTTATCGCGGCAGAACGAACATGGCTTCTTCTTGAACTTCTTCATTGCCGCGGCCGACATCTTGGTGACCTTTGGCTTTGGCTTAAGCGTCTTGTTATTTCTTGCGCCCACTGTGGTGCTCCTTTTTAGGATGCCCCGTTATATATAACGGGAATGGTTGGTTAGTTAATTAGAACGGTGGTTGGTCGTCGGTACCGGCTGAAGACCAGCCGCCGCCAACAGGTGCTGCAGACCATGGATCTTCAGCAGAAGCAGTTTCGACAGGAGTAGAGAATGAACCGCCAGAACCACCAGCACCGCGATTTACCTTGGTGACCTTTGCGGTGGCGTTGCGCAGTGATGGACCTACTTCATCAACTTCCACCTCAAATACTGTGCGCTTCTCGCCCTCTTTGGTTTCATAGCTGCGTTGCTTTAAACGTCCAGAGACAATTACGCGCATACCGCGAGTTAGTGACTCTGCAACATTCTCTGCTGCTTGGCGCCAAATTTGGCATGAGAGAAAGAGGCTATCGCCGTCTTTCCACTCATTGGTTGCTTTATCTAGATAGCGGGGAGTCGAAGCGACCGTGAACTTTGCGACTGCAGCACCAGAAGGTGTGAAGCGCAGTTCCGGATCGTTAACGAGGTTACCGATCATTGTGATGTTGGTATCTCCAGCTGCCATATTTCTCTCTCTTATCTACTTTTCGATGTATGTGTTTTTATTCTGGACGTACGACTTTGGTACGAAGAACAGATTCGTTCAAATTTAATTGACGGTCGAGTTCCTTGATCGCTTCTGGACCACAGTGCATATCTGCAACTGCATAAATTCCTTCGGCTTTCTTATTGATTTCGAAGGACATACGACGACGTCCCCAGATATCGAGCTTGTCGACAGTTCCGCCAGAATCCTTAATGATCTTGAGATATGTCTCAAGACTTGGCTGGACTGTGCGCTCTTCTAATTCAGGATCAAGAATGACCATGAGTTCATAATGACGCATGTGTTAACCCCACCTCCTCTGGACTAAAGCGGCCACGGTATTTCCGCGGCAGGAGGGTTACATATTCCTTCGGCGAAAGGTCTGCGGCGCAGCTTCCAATGAAGGAAGGCTAAGCCTAACCGCTGACTGCGGGAGTTGGAAATTGGTCGTTCTGTGGAGAGCTTGGGGTTGTGGATTTACGCGTAAGCGCAAATACGAAGGTTGTAATTCCCCCAATTCGTATCAGGCAGGCGAGGGCATACCAGCTCTCGGGGAGTCCAAATTTAGCCCCCATGATTCCGGCAAAGTATTGCCAGATTGCAAAGTGGTAAATCAATTCAGTCGCCTGCCAAATCCAGAAGCCAATCATCTCGGTAGATTTCTTGGTTTTAGATAAGGCCATAACTGCTACTGGGGTCAATAAAACTATGTATTGCGGCGAATAAACCTTTCCTACCGAGGTAAAAATTACCAGCACAATAAAGCAACCTTGTGCAAAATTTATCTCACCGCTTCGCAAAACATAAAGGCAATAAGCCAATATGCAAGCAAGGAAGAGAACTATCCAATCGCTATTTACATGTTGAATATCATCGCCGAGGAATTTAAGAGCCATCCAGAGCGAACCCCAATCTGCTCCGCGTTCAGAGTTCATGGTGAAAAACCTTGCCCAACCTTTTGGGGTCGTAAGAATAAAGGGCAAATTGATTGCCAACCATGTAAGTGAGGTGATCGCAAAGAATCTGATTGCCTTTGCAAATTCGCGCTTCTGCCAGAAAAAGAGTGCAGCCGGAAGTAGGAAAACGATTGGGAAAAATTTCGTTGCGATTGAAATTGCCAGAGCTATTGCGCTCCATCCGTATCGCTCTCGTTCAAAGAGATAGATAGCGGCGATCAAGGTGATGACTGCCCAAATATCCCAATTGATGTAGAGCGAGGCGAGAACGGCTGGGGCGAAGGCGAAGTTGATCCAACTCTTCGGTCGAGCTCTACTCAACAAGTAGACACTTCCAATAAATATGAGTGCAATCAGAATTGCATTTAAGTCAAAGTAATTTCGGTAGATATGTTTGTAATCGCCCACCCAGGCGGCTGTTGCCCACATGACCAGACCTGTTATTGGTGGGTATTCAACTGAGTTTGTCGCTGATGAATATGGCCACTGGTGGGTATTCATCCCGCGCGCATCAAAGAGTGAGGTGATGTCGGAGTAACAAGCGTGCACATATTCATCTGGTTGACTCCAACCATATGTGCGGCAGTGGTTAAATTTTACGAAGGAGAGAAGAGCGGCAACGATGGCAAGGGCGATCGTTGTTTTTGTTGCAAATTTCAAAAGAAATTACTTCTTCTTTACTGTCGGGCTTGGAGTAGGAGTTGGAACCACAGATGGATCAAGCGTTGGAACTGCGTTGACCATATTTACTGCATCAGTTCCACCAATATTTGAAGGAGCGCTAAAGCCTTGAACTGGAGTTCCGGCCAGCGCCTTCTTCATCATCGCGTTCCAAATCATTGCTGGATATGTTCCACCGGTAACTGAAGGAAGGCCACCCATTCCGTTAAGTGAGAGGGTGGAGTCATTTCTAAACATTCCCACAGTTGTTGCGAGTTGTGGTGTGAATCCGTTGAACCAAGCAGATGCGCTATTTGTTGTAGTTCCGGTTTTACCAGCGCTTGGACGGCCAAAGCTGGCGAGGGCACTTGAAGCGGTTCCACGTTGGGTCACTTGCTCCAGCGCGTAAGTCAGATCCGACATTACATTTGGCTGAAAAACTTGCTGGGTAGAGATGCTGCCTTGATAAAGGATTCCTTGGTTTGCGCCATCTACCTCTTTAATAATAAATGGCTTGGCATAAACCCCATTAGCGGCAAATGTTGCATAAGCCGAGGCGAGGTCAATTACGTGCGGGCTCGCTACTCCAAGTGAGACCGATGGTGATGCGAGGAGATTTACTGAGTCAGGGATGCCGGCGCGCCTTGCCACATCCACCACATTGGAAAGTCCGGCCTTAATGCCAAGTGGAACGAAGACGGTGTTTACCGACTCGGCCGTGGCATCAAGCAAATTGATATTTCCATATTGTTCATGATTGTAATTTGTAACTAGGTATGGAATTCCAGATCCTGGATCATCAAAGACTTTTGGTGATGCGCCATTCCAAATTGAAGTTAAAGGAATTCCTTGCTCAAGCGCCGCAACCAAAGTAAATGGTTTAAAGGAAGATCCCGCTTGTGCAATTGATTGCGTTGCATTGTTGAGTTGGCTGACCAAATAATCTTTTCCGCCATACATGGCAACAATTTCACCTGTGCCCGGGCGGATAGAAACTAAGCCGACATGCAGATCTGGGAAAGTCTTGGCTGGCATGACTTTATCGACTGCATCTACCGCAGCTTCTTGCGCCTTCTTCTCCAGTGTTGTCTTAATGATGTATCCGCCGGTTTGAAGTTGCTCTTCAGTAAATCCTAAATTCTTCAGCTCATGAACCACCCAAGACATGACATAGCCTTTAGGTCCGGCCAGACTTCCTGATGTAACTCGTGGTTTTAAAGTTGGGAACTTGGCGCGGTCACGCTCTTTTTGAGTGATCCACTTTTCTTTAAGCATTCCATCTAGTACATAGGACCAACGATTCTGTAACCGCTTGAGATTATTTCCGCCATAAGAAGGATCATATAAACCTGGGGCGTTGAGGATGCTGGCAAGTACTGCGGCCTGCGAGATGGAGAGTTGATCGACCGTTCGACCAAAATAAACTTCGGAGGCGGTCTGCACTCCGTAGGAGCCGCGGCCAAAGTAGATGGTGTTGAGATAATTTTCCAGAATTTGATCTTTAGACATCTGTTGCTGCAACTTTATGGCAATAACAATCTCTTTTACTTTTCGCGTGATGCTCTGTGCGGAGGTAAGAAATGCGGTCTTGGCATATTGCTGAGTGATAGTCGATCCACTTTGTAGCGTTCCGCCGCGCAAATCATTAAATAGCGCGCGTGCAATTCCCAGTGGGCTGACTGCGCTTTCGGAGTAGTACTTGCGATCCTCTGCTGCAAGAACAGCTTCGCGAACATGAAGCGGAATATTGGCAAGCTTCACGCTGGTTCTATTCTCTGAACCTAAGCGACCAATCTCTTGACCATCTGCATATTGAATGATGGTGGATTGGGAATTTACAAAGGCGTTGGGATCTGGAATTGATACCGTGAAATAGGCATAAGCAAAACCGAGGGCAAAGAGGATGAACCCAATACCCCCGCCGAAGATGACGGTGCGGATGGCGTACTTCTTGATCGTTTCGCGATCAAATCTCTGGCCGGCCATAGATTAAAGGCTACTGGTGATTTCTATCTTTGCCAGCGTTAGGGCGATACCAAGCTTTGACTCGCCCATCTGGGCGCACAGGCGATGCGTACCGCTCCCAGTCCACGCCCTTCCAATCATCATCCTCAAGAGTGTGCTGCCGGCGCGGAGCTTTGCGAGATTGGCCATCGCCTAATAAGAAGGAATAAATCAAATGGTTCCACCCGCAACTCATACAAATTTCTACGGTGTACACGCGGAACTCTCCATACTCACTCTGCATCTCAGCTAGCTCGGGGAGAGATTTGATGCGGCCAGAGAACTGACCGAGTTGGTCACCAAAGACATAACGCAGGTCGCGAATATTGACCTTCTTACAGACGGGGCAATCTCGATTGGTTATTTCACCGTGATATTGCGCGGCGCGTGTGAGGTATGGATCTGCATCGCAAGCATCCATCGCCGAGGCCGAACCTTTAAAGAGCGCGACTAGGGTCGCCCGACGATCTAGGGCGTAATCGATCTGATCTCTCTTCGACCACAATTGGGAAGCCATAGGGGATCAAGAATAAACCCCTTTTCTTAATTAGGCTCTGGGAGTGATTGCCGCCAAGAAGCTACGAGCACTCCTCCAGATTCGTTGGAGTGGTCAACTTTCCGATGGCATATTCCAATCAGCGCTCGCCACCTTTGTGCTCTTCTCCCCAGAGCGAGCAACCAGCGCAGTCAGCGCCGCGACCTCCTTTGCTGTTGTCCTGCTTCCTTATTCCATCGTAGGACCTTATGTAGG
Organism: uncultured Actinomycetes bacterium; assembly: GCA_903838035.1. Lineage (GTDB taxonomy): Bacteria > Actinomycetota > Actinomycetes > Nanopelagicales > Nanopelagicaceae > AAA044-D11. Next base: position 10,072 of record CAILWW010000021.1, read on the forward strand.
AATATTCCTCGATCGCTTTTCCAGGCAACGCATAGTCTTAATCGCCAACGCCCTTCGCGCAATTGATCTGATAGTTATTGCGATTCTGATTAAGAGCGGAGCGACCGGAATACTTCTTACCTTCTTTGTGCTCTTTGCATTTGGCATGAACCGATTAATTTTGGCTGGACTCTCCGCTGGACTTCCATTGCTTACAACTCGCGAATCACTCATTAGCGCAAACGCACTTGCGGTAACCGGCGGAACGATTGGCGTTGTTATTGGTGGTGGCATCGGTGTTGGCATTAAAAATATTTTTGATAAGAGTTTTGCCAGCGACTTCTCAATTTTCCTCATCGTAATTATCGCTTGCGTTGGATATGCCATAACTTCACTCAGCACATCCCGGTTGAAAAAGAACGATATCGGACCACATGAACATGAGATCCCGATGGAGTCACGAGGATTTTCAGAGATGTTCGAAGGTTTTCGGATACTTCGCAGCCATCGGGATAGTTTGCGAGGAATCATCGCCACATCAGTTCAACGCGGTGGTGTTACAGCACTAACGTTGATGGGTCTGCTCTTAGAGCGAAATACCTACCATCTATCTACAAATCCAGATGCTGGCCTTCGTGGATTTGGTACCGCTCTTGCTATCGCAGGTGTTGGTGTTGGAGTTGGCTCAGTAATTAGTCCTTGGGTGGTCAGGCGCATTGGCCGACATAAATGGATTCGCTGGTCGCTAATTGGGCCAGTTCCATTTCTCGTGCTCTTTGCCTACTATTCCCGCCAACTGACCTTCTTTATAGCGGCATTTACTCTGGCCCTTTTTGGTCAAGCAGTGAAGGTCACCAATGATGCACTTGTGCAATCCTCAATAGCTGATGATTTCCGCGGTCGAACTTTTGCTTTCTATGATGTTTCGGTAAATATTGGAATTATGGTTGGCGCCGTAACTTCTGCCTTGTTACTTCCTAAGAGTGGTCAATCAGCGCTGGTACTTATATTGCTTGCCCTGATTTTTCTTGCCACATCAGGGTTTGTTCTTCGCCCACCACACAAGTAGTTCTTCTTTAGCCGTCTCGGCTCCTAATGGGCCGCGCTCCATACGTAAATTCAAGAGATATTGATAGGCCTGACCGACTAGGCGCGATGGTTTCAAGCCAAGTATCTCCATAATCTCTTCGCCATCGAGATCAGGGCGAATCTTCTCTAGCTCTTCCTGCTCCATCAGAGTTGCGATTCGCTCTTCTAAAGAATCATATGTCTGCGCCAATTTTTCGGCCTTGCGCTGATTGCGTGTAGTGCAATCAGCGCGGGTGAGCACATGTAAATGTACGAGTAAATGTTCGGCATCACGGATATATCTGCGCACCGCAGAATCTGTCCATTCCCCGCTTCCATATCCATGGAATCGAAGGTGTAGAAAGACAAGTTGTGAGACATCTTTAATTACATCATTGCTGAATCGAAGTGCGCGAAGTCGTTCTTTACTCATGCGAGACCCAACGACTTCATGATGATGAAAGGAGACTCCTCCACCCGGGATTAATTCCCGAGTCCGAGGCTTGCCAATATCGTGCAACAATGCCGCCAAGCGAATTACCAGATTTGGACCACTGAGACGATCTTCCAGTGCGATCGCTTGTTCAAGCACAGTCAAAGTATGTTCGTACACATCTTTGTGGTGATGATGTTCATCAATCTCTAATTTGAGCTGTGGCAACTCCGGCAGAATTTTTGACGCTAAGCCGCTCTCCACCAAGATGGAAAGTCCAACTCTTGGGTTGTTGGACATCAATAATTTTGTGAGTTCATCTCGAACTCGCTCGGCCGAAATTATTGTTATTCGCTCATGCATATCTTTAATTGCAGCAAGGACTGATTCTTCAAGGGTGAAATCTAATTGTGATGCAAAGCGTGCCGCTCTCATCATGCGAAGCGGGTCATCAGAGAAAGAATCTTCTGGTTTGCCTGGAGTTCGTAGTTGCTTCTTTACTAAATCATTTACGCCGTTGAAGAGGTCGATAAAAGTTGGCGTGGATGTGGTGAGTTCAAGCGCCATCGCATTTACTGTGAAATCTCGCCGACCTAAATCTCCTTCGATGGAGTCGCCAAAATCAACATCTGGTTTGCGGCTGTTGGGATCGTACTTTTCACTTCGATACGTTGTAATTTCAATAGTGAGTTCGCCGCGTTTTGCTGCGATAGTTCCAAACTCGGCACCGGTCTCCCAAACTGCATCAGCCCATTTCTTTAATATTTTTGCGGTGAGATCAGGGCGAGCGCTTGTGGTGAAATCGAGATCGTTTCCTAAGCGCCCAAGAATGGCATCGCGTACTGGGCCACCAACGAGAGCGAGCGTATGGCCGGCGGCTGCGAAAAGTGCAGCAAGTTCAAGGGCAACTGGCGCACCTTTGAGAAGGGCTTCTGTGGCATGTGAGATTGCAATGGCGCGCAGCGCTTCGCCATCATCCAATGTTTTCTCATTAGTACCCACAATCGCCAAGGGTAGAGCAGTACCCTTGCTCTATGACCCCGGCACCTGGTGCGGGTGGCGAAGCCGTTTCCACAAAACGGAAGAAGCGTCGTAGACGACGCCCGACTGGACCACTGACACCGAACAACAATTCCGCTACGCCCGCTCCTTCTGGCGCGCCAAAAAAACCAAAGCCACCGCAAAAGTATGCCAAGCGCGTCGATGAGGTCAGTGCGGGTGGGCTCGTTATCGATACAACTGGTACCAAAGGTCTGCTAATCGGACGGAAAGATCTTAAGGATTTAAAGAAGGAGCGTCTGCTCTGGTCACTTCCTAAAGGTCATATCGAAGCGGGTGAGACTCCGGAAGAGGCGGCCGTTCGAGAGGTGGCCGAGGAGACCGGTATCCAAAGTGAAATTTCTCGTGAGTTGGGTGTTATTGATTTCTGGTTTATGGCTGGTGGAAAGCGAATTCATAAAACCGTTTATCACTATCTATTTAAAGAGATTGGTGGAACCCTCGCCCCACAAATTACTGAAGTTGATGAGGTTGGTTGGTTTCCACTCGAGGAGATCATCTCTCTGCTTGCCTATCCCGATGAGAAGAAATTAATTGCTAAATCCGGCGAGCTCAACTTATGAAACGCTTTGCGGTAATTGCCGCGCTCGCAACCCTACTTAGTTCCTTCACGCTCCAGAGCGCATCGGCCACCAACCTCATAACAATTTCGGCACCATCACATCGAACTCTTGATGGAAAATTTATTAACGATGAATTAGCAACTTCCCTTGGGTATGACGGAGCTTTAGGAAAATTAATCTTCTCACCAGCACCTGGTCCGCGAATTTGGGAAATCGACCCAGCTCTTATCGATGAAGTCAGCGCCATGGCAAATGGTTATAAATTGGAGAGCAATACCGTCGGCGAAGGTCAGACCGTTGCCCAGATTTGGCTTTCTCGATTAAAAAGTATTACTCGATTCGATTCAATTATTGCTGCGCCATATGGCTCGCCGTCGGGTTATTGGATTCACCGATTAGATCCGCATGATGAATCATATTTCCTTACGGTAGGAATAAATAAGTTACAAACTTTTTTTGGCCGCACCATAAATCCATCTTCTACTTACTTAAATACCCATTGGTTTAGGCTGCCAACCTCTGTCATTGATACCTTCTCTGCCGCCATTGAGACGATTAAAGCGACCGGAAGTTTTATGAGTGCCGGCGATCTCGAGAAATATCATTTGCGAATCGCAACGGTATTAAATCCGACCTTGAGTAGTACTCAGCGCGAACACCTAGCTTTAGATATTGATACAAATATGGCTGCTATTAATAAGAAGATTCGGCTTGCTTCAAGTAAATTTACCGTTACCTCGCAGCACCAGAAATTACCAATTACTGTTATTAATGACTTTGATAATCAGGCCGTTCTTAAGCTCAAAGTTGAAGCTTTAAATAGCAAGGTATCCGTGCCGAATACAGAGCAACAGGTCACGGTGGCTGGAAAATCGAAACTACAGGTATTTATTCCTATCTCAGTCGTAACTTCAGGACAATCTGTTATTCAGGTGACCATCAAGAATTCTCAAGGTATTCCGCTTGGTGAGAGCGTTCAATACAAACTTACGCTGGCAGTTATCAGCCCAATAGCAACTTGGTTTACTTCGATTGCTGCTATCGCACTCTTTGTTGGCGCTGTAATCCAAAGCCTTCGAAGGATCCGAAGGAAGCGAGGTGTATCTGATGAGTAAACACTCTATGGCTCGATCCTCAACAATTATGGCGGTTGGAACCATCGTCTCCAGAGTTACCGGATTAATACGCGGATTAATGTTGGTAGCGGTACTCGGTACAACAATTTTGGGCGATACATTTAATGTCGCAAACACCATGCCAAATATTATTTACAACTTAATTATCGGTGGAGCTTTGACTGCTGTATTTGTTCCGCAGATCGTCCGTGCAACTCATGATGCAGATGGCGGTAATGCCTTTATCTCAAGGCTAGTAACAGCAACAACTGTGCTGCTTGGCTCGATGGTCGTGATCTCCACAATCATTGCACCGCTACTCGTTCGAATTTTCGCTACCGAATATGTTGGTCGTCCTGAATTCGGATTAACCGTTTCATTTATGCGTTATTGCCTGCCGCAAATTCTCTTTATGGGTTTATATGCATTATTAAGTCAGATCGCCAATGCCAAGCATCGTTTTGGTCCAATGATGTGGGCACCGGTTCTCAACAACATAATCGCTATCGCAATCTTCTTCTTCTTTTTAAAAGATGCTCACAAACTCAGCGTTGGGAGTATTTCTCATTCACAAGTTGCTTGGCTGGGGCTGGGAACCACCGCCGGCTTTGTGGCACAAGCTTTAATTCTGATTCCAGTTATTAAGAGGACTGGAATTCAAATTCGTCCGCGTTGGGATTGGCGAGATCCTTCGATGAAGAAATCGCTGCACCTAGCCTCTTGGACTCTGGCTTTTGCTGCGATCTCGCAAATTAGTTATTTGATTACCGTAAATATCTCTACTCGCGCCGCCGTTCACGCTTTAAAAGAGGGCGTCACAACAGGTGTGGGCTTTAGTCCATATAGCAACGCACTTTTAATTTTTATGTTGCCACATTCAGTAATCACAATCTCTGTTGTGACGGCGCTACTTCCCGCGCTTGCAAAGTATGTGATTGATAAGCGACCAAACCTGGTCCATGATGAACTCGTAAAAGCTATTCGATTGGTAGGAATCATCACCGTTCCTAGCTCGGTGGCTTTTCTGCTTTTTGGACCAGTAATTACCAAAGCCCTCTTTGTCGGAATTCCGACTGGGGATGCTTCGTACATCGGACGAGTACTGGCAGCCCTTGGTCTTGGCCTGGCTCCTATGAGCGTAAATCTGATCGCCTTGCGTGGGCTTAATGCCTTCGAAAACGTCAAACTTCAGGTGCTCAGCAACTTCATCATGAATGCAGTTGGCGCAATTCTCTGCGTTCTGGCCGAAATTTTGCTGGCGCCAAAGTGGGTCACTGTTGGTTTAGGTGCTGCCCTCTCTGGAAGCTATTTCATTGGCGCATGGTGGACGATTCGGGTGCTGCGGCGATATGAGGTCAATATCAAGATTCGCGAGACCGTATTTCTCTACGCCAAACTCTTCTTTGCCGCTCTCGTTATTGCGCTGCCGCTATTTCTTCTTCAATCCAAGCTCCCAGGTGGAAATTTCTCACATCTCATAGAGCTCCTTGGGTTAAGTGGAGTGGGTTACCTTGCAATCGCCAAAGTTCTGCGAATAAAAGAGGTCACAAATTTGTTTAACCTGTTATTAAAACGAAATTCATCCTCTCAAAGGTAGGGTGCTCTCATGAGCGAAATTCATAATTTGGTAATTGTTGGATCTGGTCCGGCCGGCTATACCGCAGCAATTTATGCAGCTCGTGCCCAACTTTCACCGATTGTTTATGAAGGTTCGGTCACCGCAGGCGGTGCACTCATGAACACCACTGAGGTAGAGAATTTTCCTGGTTTTCCGGATGGCGTTATGGGTCCAGACCTCATGGATAACTTACGTAAGCAGGCCGAGAAATTTGGCGCCAAGTTAATTACCGACGATATCGTCGAGATGAAGCTTGATGGCGAAGTCAAAACTCTGATCGATGGATCTGGAAATACGTTAAAGGCTAAAGCGGTCATTCTTGCCACTGGTTCGGCATATAAAGAGATTGGTTTAGAAAACGAGAAGCGTTTATCTGGTCGCGGAGTCTCTTGGTGCGCCACTTGTGATGGTTTCTTCTTCCGCGAAAAAGAGGTTGCGGTTGTTGGTGGCGGCGACTCTGCGATTGAAGAGGCAAATTTCCTTACTCGCTTCGCCACAAAAGTTACCCTGATTCACCGTCGCGATACTTTGCGAGCATCAAAGATTATGGCCGATCGCGCGATGGCTAATCCCAAAATTGAATTCCTATGGAACACAGAAGTTATCGATGTACTTGGTGATGCAAATATGTCGGGCCTTGCCCTTAAAAACACCGTCGATGGAACGCTTTCACAGCGGAACTTTGATGGCCTCTTTGTTGCAATCGGCCACGTTCCTCGCAGCGAATTGCTCGGTGGACAAATCGATTTGGATTCCGAAGGATATGTAAAGGTCGAGGGCCGTTCTACTCGCACCAATCAAGTCGGTGTCTTTGCGTGTGGCGACCTGGTTGATCACACCTACCGCCAAGCAATCACAGCCGCTGGCTCTGGCTGCCAAGCAGCCCTTGATGCAGAGCGTTTTCTAGCGGGACATTAAGCTCTAATAAAACTAGAATTAACCATTCCAATTAAAAAGTAGAGGATAAAAATGAGCTCAGCACAACCAGTAACAGTCGCCAACTTTGAGGCCGAAGTTTTAAAGTCCACCACCCCAGTTCTTGTTGATTTCTGGGCCGAGTGGTGTGGCCCATGCCGTGCGGTTGGTCCAATCGTCGATGAGATTGCCACCGAGCATGCAGGCAAAATTAAAGTAGTAAAGCTCAACACCGATGAAGAGGCGGCAATTGCCATGAAGTATGGAATTACCTCTATTCCAACACTTAACGTCTTCGTTAATGGCGAGGTTGTTAAGACCATCATCGGCGCAAAGCCAAAGCCAGCACTTCTTAAAGAACTCGCTGCCTACCTCTAAATCCATGTCTTTTGTTGATCTCTCACTGGGTGATCACGGAGATGTTGTCGCGCAATTAACCACAACACTTTCGCGACTTGGTTTTCTTACTGCCGCTACTCGCGATTTTGATGGCACTGTAGAGGCGGCAGTAAAGGCGTTCCAACAAGAACGCGGATTAAGCGTTACTGGAATTATCAGCGGCACAACTTTTCGAGCGTTAGAAGATGCTCGCTGGAAACTCGGTGATCGCATCATCTCTTACACTCCACAAAATTTAATGCGTGGTGATGATGTAACCGCACTACAAACAAGGCTTGGCGAAATGGGCTTCAACGCCGGAAAAGTTGATGGCTTCTTTGGTCCATTAACCGAGAGCGCTGTTAAAGAGTTTCAAAAATCTGTCGGCGTGAAAGTTGATGGGGTCTGCGGTCCTGGAACAATTATCGCTTTGATGCGATTAGTTAAAACTGTTGCTGGCAGCGCGCCAACCGGTTTACGGGAAGATGCCATTCGCACTAAACGAGGCCCGGCCCTGGCAAACAAGGTAATTGTTATTGATCCGAGTTCACAATCTGAAGATGCCGATATTTGTTTTGATATCGCCCAAAGGTTGGAAGGTCGACTCATTGCGCTAGGCGTCGCGGTATTACTCACGCGAAGTGCGACTATGAATCCAAGTGATTCCCAGAAAATTGCACTAGCTAACTCCGGCAACACAGATCTAGTCATCTCGCTTCATACGGATAATTACAAGAATTCACTAGCTAATGGGGTCGCTACTTACTACTACGGCAGCGAACATCATGGTGTTGCCTCTGTGATGGGCGAGAAATTTGCCGCGTTATTACAACGTGAAATCACGGCGCGCACGGATTTACTAAACTGTAGAACGCACGCCAAGACTTGGGATTTATTACGTTTAACCAAAGCCCCGACAGTTCGAGTGGATTTGGGTTATTTAAGCAATCCTGGCGATGCCAAGCGGCTGGCTGATCCAATTTTCCGTGAAACTATTGTTGAATCTATGGCGATTGCGATTCAAAGGCTTTATTTATCTGACGAAAGTGATGCCAAAACCGGCACCCTTCGCATCTCTGACCTGCGCCGGGCTGGGCTCCGCACTACATAACATCTGTGCGAGAATTGCCCAATGAGCGGCGATGTAACTCGAATCCATACCGGGGTCTCACAGAACCTGACTGAGCGTTTCGCCCACCGCGCGGCCCACATGCATCCCTCGGAGATCAGATCTCTCTTTGCGGTGGCATCTCGTCCAGATATCGTCTCGCTAGCTGGTGGAATGCCAAACCTCTCCGCGCTTCCGATGGAGATGATGGCTGATGTTGTCTCGAAATTAGTTCGCGAGAATGGCCAAGAGGCGTTGCAATATGGCAGCGGTCAAGGCCATCCAAAATTGCGGGAACAGATCTGCGACATGATGGCCCTTGAAGGAATAAAGGCTCATCCTGACGATGTCATTGTGACAACTGGTTCCCAACAAGCCCTCGACCTTATCTCCCGCATCTTTATTGATCCAGGCGATGTTGTCCTCGTCGAAGCACCTTCATATGT
>CAILWW010000022.1 GCA_903838035.1 uncultured Actinomycetes bacterium
GAGCGCTCTCGACTTGGATGTTAGCGTCGCTAGAGAGCTCACTTGATTATGGAGTTATATACATAGTTGAGGAAAACATTCTGTAACTGAGTTCGTTGACTACATGTGTTTGTGAGAGTCAGGACTGAGAAAACGAATAGAACACTACGCCCGTAGAAGCCCTATGTCAGTACTAGAGGACCCGGGTTCGATTCCCGGCACCTCCACTTCGAACGAGTGAATTGAAAAGTTAACTTTTCGATTCACGAGAGAGAAGTGGTTGGTTAAGTGCGTTTTTTGCACGAAACCTCCACGGAGAACCAACACTTTCGAAAGTTCACTTTTCAATTCACGAGAGAGAAGTGGTTGGTTAAGTGCGCGGCTCGGTTAAGTGTGCGGCTCGGTTAAGTGCGACTAATTATTTATGCAGCTTCATTCATCGGCTTCACCGGAACAAAGAACTTTTCCCCCGATGGTGATTCCCATTGACACGAACCATCGGCAAAACTCTTAAGTTTCCAACCTCCATGAGTTTTCATTATGTGATGTCTGCGGCAAAGAGCCCCCATATTTTCTGGTGTAGTTTTGCCACCTTCTTCCCATGGAATTGCATGATCGATATCGCATCTTCTTGCGGGCTGAGCGCACCCAACAAAGCGACAAGTTCGATCTCTTGCGATAATAAAATCACGGAGCGCTGTAGGCGGTTCATAAACTGACCGACCGTAATCGATCAATCCACCAGTCAATGGATCCACGATGAACTTCTGCCATTTAGCATCACCGGCAAGAGTCCGTGCAATTTTTGCAGGTATGGGACCGTAACCAACTAATTGGCCGGGAGTCTCTTTCAAACCGACCAGTGTGGCCATATCCATAATCAACTGGAGGGAGACCGGCTTTTTGCCCAAGAAATTACCTTCAAAATTCTTCTGCAAATAAGTTGAAGCTAATTCACTTAGGGCATCCGCGCGAAAGAGATCAATTGAAAGTTCGGCACTCTTTCTAAGTTCATTTGCAACCTCTATCGAGCCGCCGGCTTTAGATCGTAATTGCGCCAAGTAGGAGTCTTGATTCCTTCTTGCGCATTCATTAATTACATTCATAACAAGTTCGGCTTCTTCGGCGGGCAGGAGCGCAATAATTGTGGACATTCCATTGTCCTCTGGTTTTAATCGCACAAATCGGCTACTTCTGGCTTCAATAACCTTTTCTTCAAAATCGCGCGTATCTAGCGCTGCTAGCGCATTAATCATCTTTCGTTTCAGTTGAGCAGGTGTATGAGTCTCAGCATGCGCAATCGCAGTATTTTCCAACTCTGCAATGATGATCGGATCTGCCCCGCGCTCGATGATTTGCGAGATCTGCGTTGCAATGACGTTTGCATGGTTTGCTGAAATTTCACCCAAAGCTAGTGATTGGCAAGTTATTGGAAGGTGATTGGTAAGGGTCCTGGCTATATCAATATTTCTCTGTGCCGTCATAGGTGAGATATTTAAAAGAGCAGACATATCCTCTCGCTCGGCCTGATCAACGCCATCAAAGAAGTCCTCGGGCCCATTCTCGTTATACCCAACGGCCGCGGCTATTGATTTGTTTCGATGGTGATTGAAATAGGCAAGGAGTTTTTCCATGGCTTGCATATGGTCATATCGAGATTGCTTGCTTAGCTTTGTCGAATCGATTTTTAGAATCTCCACGAAATACTCTGGAATTGGATCAGAATTTAAGATTTCGCGAACGCGGCGTTCAGTTGCGGTTAGGGAAGTTGCCTCAACTTGAATCATGTCCAGATAATTGCAGATTGCACCGACAAAGTTAGTTGCTAGCAAATCAGTTGTGGATATTCCCAATCTGGGGATATTTGCATCACGCTAAAAAGTAACCATCACGCTAAAAAGTAACCATCACGCTAAAAGCAAGCACTATGCATCTCTTTATTGTGAATATTCTCCAAGTAATGGATAATTGCCTACTTATGAATATGGATGCCGCAAGAGATGATCAATTGAATCTTCTCATCGCCGAGATCAAGGCGCTGATGAAAGCGCTAGATCTGTTTGGCAAATTTCACAACGAGAAAGATTTACCTGCATTGGAAATTGCTCGAGATGCAATCATTTTCCGTGCAATGAATATCCAAAATAGAATCACAAGCGATCACCAGATGACTTTCCCA
>CAILWW010000023.1 GCA_903838035.1 uncultured Actinomycetes bacterium
AAGGAGATCGCTAAAGAATTGAAATATGCGGATGCTTCTGGCGCTTACCAGGCTTATCAGCGAGCACGGGAGGTTGTTTCACTGGAAAACTTAGGCGAATGGCGATTACTTGAGCTTGAGCGATTGAATGTTATTCAGTCAGCGCTATGGGATAAAGCGATGGAAGGCAATATCCCAACAATTAATGCTCTACTTCGAGTTTTCGACCTACGCGCCAAGTTGATCGGTCTTTATTCACCAGAAAAGCATCAAATTGCTTATGAGGAGCCAGACTACGATCTTAAGGAGTCGGTACGGGATATGAGTGAGATGATTGACCTAGGGGTTAAGTACGCAGAAGAGCACGGTATTGAGACTGCTTTCACCAAGCGGAAAAAGGAAAAAGAAAGCCAAAAGCCTTGGGAACCCAAATCGTATTAATTTTTTTTTGCTCAATTCACTTGACTCACACCAAATAATTAGGGGAGACTCTCGTAAAACACCTGCAGGCATAAGGAGACGATCTATATGGCTTTACTTAAATGTCCAGATTGTGAAAGAGATGTCTCGGATAAAGCTGCCTCCTGCCCTAATTGTGGCTCGCCTATTTCAACAAATCAGGGTGCTGTTCCAACAAGCACAAGGGATGTGAATCAAAAGTCCACGGCCGTTGCACATATATGGATTGAGTCACCATTAGATGGAAGTAAGACCTCTCAACTATTTTCTACTCACCCACCGCTTTCAACCCGGATTGCAACACTTCGTGCCATGGAGGGAAATGCGTAGTGCGTAAAACAACAGCAACTATTTGTGCAGCCATTCTGACCCTGAGCATTACTCCCGCTTTTGCTGCAACTAGTTCACCGAGTATGCCGGGTATGCCAGGCATGCAGACCATGACTCCGCCACCGATTTCCGGCACAGCCGCAATGATGGGCGGAACTAAGTTTGACGCAGCAATGCCAAAAGTAATTTCAAATATAAAACTCACTGATGCTAATGGTGCCAGTTTCACCATGGCATCGCTTAAGGGAAAATATGTAGTGCTCACTGATTTCTTCACTAGTTGCGACATGATCTGTCCAATGACTTCAGTAAATATGCGAGATATTGGTGATGCCGTTAAGAAGGCGGGTCTCTCAAAGAGCATAAAAGTTTTGGAAGTGACTATCGACCCACAACGCGACACGGTTTCCAGACTTAAGGCGTACCAAGCTTTATATAATGACTCCTCTTGGACCGTTGCAACAGGCGCAACTACGGACCTCAAGAATTTTTGGGCTTGGTTCGGGGTTTATACAAAGAAAACTGAGAACGACAATCCGAAAACGCTTGATTGGCAGACTGGGAAGAAAGACGCCTACGATTTACTTCACGATGATGTCATCATGGTGATTGGCCCCAACGGGCATTGGCGTTGGATCGACTTGGGAAATCCTGCCGTTTCGAATCCCACAACCCTTCCCAGCACATTAAAAAATTACCTGAGCACGTTGGGTCGAGTTAATTTATTGAAGCCACAACAGCCATCTTGGACTCCATCTGCCGTTTTTGGAGCGTTACAGGAGATATTCAATTTGCCTATTGGTTCTAAGATGAAGATGTGAGCCAACGCCTCCTCTTCTCTCTTTTGCTGGTCAGCACTCTGTTCTATGGGATTTCAAATGCCTCCGCTCACACCGTTTTAATTCACTCTGATCCTGCGGCAAATTCGACTGTTACCGCTTTACCCGAACAAATAAGTCTTACCTTCGCCGACCCACTTTTGGTTCTTGGCTCACATGCCATCAACCAAGTTCAAGTTGTTGATCCGTCGGGTGCAGTCATAACCTCTGCAAACAATGTGGTGAAAGGCGCGGTACTGACTAACGTTCTCTCGCCTAACGCGTTGCTCTCTGGTGTATTTCACGTCAGTTTTCGCGTTGTTGCCCTAGATGGCCACGTGATCTCAGGTACTTTCAACTTCTCGGTTGGTACCACCTCAGCGACTCCCACGCTTCCTGGCCCCATTCCCAACGGAATATTCCAAATAACCGCGATAGCTAATGGATCAGGGCTGATGGGCGAGGTGGGTTCACCAACTCAGAGTGCTCGCGTCTCTTTTGATCTCGACTTTACCCATAAAGAGATCTGCTACCAGATTACTACCAAAATTCCAGATGTCCTGGCGGTTCATGTTCACTCGATGAACCAGACAAACATGAGTATTTCCGATGAGATCTTCTTGCCGATCAACCTCGCCAGCCTAAATTCAAAAGAACCCTTTTGCACTACGGTTTCACTTAACACTCTGAGTTTGCTCTATTACAACTCCAGTCGCTACATGATTATGTTTCATACGAAGGCTTTTCCAAATGGAGCAGTTGCGGGTCCGTTAACATCACCAAAGAGTTTCGCGACCGGTATCGGCGTGAGTCTTAGAGGCGCAACTCTCACTTCAACAGCACTTGGTGGATCTTCAGCTTTGGTCCTCTCATTTACCAACAACCAAAGCAAATCGATCTTACTGACCGGAATCTCCTCGTCCCTCGCCAGTTCTGCGATGATTTTTTACGACTCAAATATGTGTCAAGGCAATAACGTAATGCGCCCACTTCAAAATATCGCGGTGAGTTCTGGGCAGACCCAACTCTTAGGTTATAAATATCAAGGCGGAATTCTCTCTGGTTTAAGGAAAAAGTTGTCACTTGGAGATCAGATCGCTCTCGATGTCCACTGGGAAGACTTTGCTGGAAATCCGAGAACCTCCGAGATTCTCGCCTCGGTGGTAAAGCAGCCCAAAGGACTACGGCTAGGGACGGATGCAATGGCTGGCATGCCAGGAATGAGACACTAGGGCATGAGGATGAAGACTCTCTGCGCCACCGTGCGAATAACGGTCATCACTTCTGCACTTCTCCTGACTGCCATTGTCGCCCACATCGGGGGTGGCGGTTCATTCATTTCGGGCGACCGACTTGTCCTTGAATCGTCAGCACTTGCTCTTTTATTCCTTCTATTCTCGAGTCGGAAACTAGAAGGGCCTCGTTTGGCCACGATGATCGTTCTCGCCCAACTCTCCGTTCATTTCATATTAGGTGGAATGATGATGAATAACTCCAGAATGCTCCTTGGGCATATCATCTCCGGAATAATTGGGTACTGGGTAATTAACTTCCTAGAAAAAGTATTTCCTAATTTGCGATTCAAAATTCGAATACTCAACTTCATTAGATTTGCAGGACTCACCGTTGTCTCTTTAGATGTACGACTATTTTCTTCGAGAGAAGAATTCAATTTCTTTAGTCATTGCGAGCGTCATGCTTTTGGATTGCGAGCTCCTCCCGCCGTGGAGTTTTAAAATGGAGATGCATCAATCATTTATGCAACGTGATGGCTACGAATTAATTGCAGCCCTCATCTCACTTGCCCTGATCGGGGTTTGGTGGATTATTAGAAACCGATGACTCGGGAGATCCACCAAGTTATTTTTTCACAAAGGATGATTATGAAAAAAAGAAGTTTGATTTTATTAGCAGGTATATCAATTACAATCCTTGCGGCTGTTTTGCCAAGCACATTTGCGAGCGCCGCCTTGATTCCTCAACCCCCAGCTTCAGTCGGTACAGCGACCACAGTCGCTATACCGAACAATGTGCTGCAGGCCGATTTTGTTGATCAAAACCGTACTCACCACACTCTTGCAGAGTTAAAGGGAAGTACGGCAATTTTGGTACCCCTTTTAACGCTATGCGGTGATACTTGCCCATTTACGAGCGCAAATATGCTACAAATTCAACAAAAATTGAGCGACAATCACATTAAAAACGTAAGAGTGATAGGAATTGACGTTGATCCCTATCGGGATACTCCGGCGCGTTTGATGGCCTACACGATGATTATTAACGCCAATTTTCAAATTTGGACAGCAGCGGGTTCAACAAGCGTACCAAGTTTCACCAAAGCACAACTCGCAATGAAGGATCCCCTTGGAAGTGGGGATATAAACCAAAATCTCTTGGCTATTGAGAAATTTTTTGGCTACTCAGTGCAAGTGGTTCCTCAAAGCAATCCACCAGCAAATGATTGGAAGACACCCTTTAAACCGTTGACTTACGACATAAATCACTCGGATGGTTTTGCAATTATTGATGATAATCAAAGGGTTCGGTTCATCAGTGGAACGTTCCCTGCATTTACGGGGACGCTCTCAAAGACGCTAGCTACCTTTATGGGGTACAAGAGCAATAT
>CAILWW010000024.1 GCA_903838035.1 uncultured Actinomycetes bacterium
CCGCTCTTTACTTTGCATACAGATGAGAGCGCTAGATTCGAAAGAGCCGAAGAAGCACTTGCTGGAGCGGTAAAGATTTCTAACACCGGTGAGAAGGCAAATCTATTGCCGCTCGTTCTGGAGAGAATTGAAGGGTAATGATGTCACTCAATAAGAAGCCAACTCCAGAGCAGATAAAGCGCCTACCAAAGGCGGTAATTCACGATCACCTCGATGGCGGACTTCGCCCGCAAACAATTATTGATCTTGCCAAAGAGATTGGTTACACAAAGCTTCCAACGATGGATGCCACCGAACTTGGAATTTGGTTTGAGGAGTCGGCTAGTTCCGGGACTCTGGTTCGTTACTTAGAGACTTTCGATCACACAATTGCTGTCATGCAGACCAGAGAAGCAATCATTCGGGTTGCTCGCGAAGCTGCACTTGATTTAGCTCGAGATGGAGTTGTCTACGCTGAAGTTCGTGGCGCACCGGAACTATTTACCCAAAATGGACTCACTCTCGATCAGGTCATTGAAGCGACAACCGAGGGATACCAACTTGGTATGGCCGATGCGAAGGCGGAAGGTTTCACAATTCGAGTCGAGCAGATTCTCTGCGCGCTTCGCCAAAATGATTATGCCGATGAGGTTGCTCGTAAGGTTGTGCAATTCCGAGAAAAGCACGTTGTTGGTTTTGATATTGCTGGCCCGGAAGATGGCTTTCCCCCAACTATCCAGCAGAGTGCCTTTGATTTTCTTCGCCAAGAAAATGCCCATTTCACCATTCATGCGGGTGAGGCATATGGCCTGCCTTCAATTTGGCAGGCTATTCAAATGTGCGGCGCCGAACGACTTGGTCACGGAGTACGCATTATCGACGATATTGATTTCTCTGGAAAAGCCCCAAAGCTTGGTCTGCTCTCCTCGTATATCCGCGACCGAAGGATTCCATTGGAGATGTGCCCAACTTCAAATGTGCAGACTGGTGCGGCTAAAGATTATGCATCACATCCCATTGGCGCTTTGGAACAACTTCGTTTTCGCGTCACCATCAATACTGACAATCGCCTCATGAGCAATACCTCAATGAGTAACGAGATGATTCAAATAACTGACGCTTTCGATTGGACTTTCTTAGATCTCCAACGCGTCACCGTCAATGCGCTCAAGAGCTCATTTATTCCTTTTGAAGAACGACTCGCGATTATCGAGCAGCAGGTAAAGCCGGCTTACGCGGCAATCTCGGCCGAGTAGCTAAATACCGACTGGATGCCAGACGGTCTTATTCTCCATAAAGGCCAAGATCCGATTTGGCGATGCGTTCTCATCAAAGGTATGAATTCGCTTGAGATTATCTGCGCCAGCAAGCTTTAGCTCGCCGAGTGCCTTAGAACTAAGGCCAGTTCCATCAACGCCATCGATATCCATATGTGAACCCATCCAGGAGACGAGTTCTGCGCTCTTGCCGGTAAGTATGTTGACGACTCCTGCCGGAAGATCGCTAGTGGCTAGGACCTCGCTGAGGGTGATTGCAGATAATGGATATTTCTCATTAGCCACAATGATTGCGCTATTTCCGGAGGCGATAATTGGCGCAGTTGCTGCAACTAAATTTAGTAGCGAAGGTTTGCCATCGACAAAGGCTCCCACGACACCAAGCGCTTCTGGAGTTGTGAAGTTGTAGTACGGTCCAGAGACCGAGTTGGTGGAGCCAGCGATAGAGGCAATCTTGTCGGTCCAACCGGCATACCAAACCCAGAGATCAATAGCCCCTGAAACTTGTGTTTGAGCTGCCTTTGGCAATAGTCCTTCTTGCGCGATCAGTTCATCGGCGAATTGGGAAGCGCGGCCCTCCATAATTTCGGCGATGCGATAGAGAATCTGTCCGCGATTATAGGAAGTGGCAGCTGCCCAACCAGATTGTGCAGCACGGGCTGCAGTGACGGCATCGCGCAAATCCTTACGTGAGGCCTGACATGGATTTGCTAAGAATTTTCCCTTTGCATCTTTGAGTTCGTATACCCGACCAGATTCACTGCGAGGGAATTTGCCACCAATAAAGAGTTTGTAAGTCTTCATGACATCGATGCGACTCATCTTTATTTACCTTCCTTTGAAATCTTCGCGGCCTTCAAGTACGCGGAGAGGCCATGGCGACCGCCTTCGCGACCCCAGCCCGACTCTTTATAGCCACCAAATGGGCTGGCTGGATCAAATTTATTGAAGGTATTTGCCCAGATGACACCTGCGCGAAGTCGCTCTGCAGTCCAGAGCACCTTGGAGCCCTTATCGCTCCAGATGCCAGCGGAGAGGCCGTATGGAGTGTTATTAGCCTTCTCAATCGCCTCCGCAGGTGTGCGGAAGGTGATGACCGAGAGAACTGGGCCAAAGATCTCTTCCCGAGCGATCTTGTGCGCTTGAGTGACGCCAGTGAAGATGGTTGGGGGAAACCAGAAACCAGATTCAGGAATAGCGCATTGCGGTGACCAGCGTTCTGGACCCTCGATATCTCCGTATGCACTGAGCTCTTGGATGCGTGCAAGTTGGGCGGCCGAGTTAATCGCACCAAGATCGGTGTTCTTATCAAGTGGATTGCCCATACGAATCTTTGAGATTCTGGTTTTAAGTTTTTCAATAACTTCATCGTGAATATTTTCTTGAAGAAGAAGTCTGGAGCCGGCGCAGCAGACATGGCCTTGATTGAAGAAAATTCCAGTCACAATTCCTTCAACCGCCTCATCGATAGCGGCATCGTCATAGACGATATTTGCGCCTTTGCCACCGAGTTCGAGGGTAGCGCGCTTATTTGTATCAGCAATCGCGCGCGCAATCTGCTTGCCTACTTCAGTTGATCCAGTAAATGCAATCTTGTCGACACCTGGATGATTGACTAAATGTGCACCAGTGCTGCCATCGCCAGTCAAGATATTTACTACGCCTGCAGGAAGTCCAGCTTGTTGGCAAACTTCAGCAAAGAGCAGTGCAGTTAAGGGAGTTGTTTCGGCTGGCTTAAGGACGATGGTGTTTCCGGCGGCAAGTGCTGGCGCAACTTTCCAAGCAAGCATGAGCAGCGGAAAATTCCACGGAATAATTTGAGCCGCAACCCCGATGGGTTTCGGTGAAGTTCCGACTCCTGCAAATTCTAATTTATCTGCCCAACCCGCGTGATAGAAGAAATGGGCTGCAGCAAGTGGAATATCGATATCTCGGGTCTCTCGAATTGGTTTTCCGTTGTCCAAGGTTTCTAGAACTGCAAATTCGCGAGCACGCTCTTGCAAGATGCGGGCAATGCGATAGAGATACTTGCCACGTTCTGCGGCTGGTAGCTTCGACCAAACCTTTACATATGCCTCGCGCGCTGCTTTAACGGCTGCGTTGACATCTGCCAGGCCGGCCAGCGAAATATCGGCCAGGTGCTCTTCGGTGGCAGGGTTAACCGTGGCGAAGTGTTTGCCGCTCTTAGGCGCTGCAAATTTGCCATTGATGAAGAGGCCATAGCTATCTTTGATATCAACGATGGAGGTGGATTCCAAAGCTGGGGCATATTCGAATTCGCTCATATCTCTTCTCTTTAATCCAAGGTGACGTAGTTAGGACCGGAGTAATAACCGTCACGCATCTTCATTCGCTGCATGAGTAAGTCGTTCAATAAAGCACTTGCGCCGATACGGAACATCGAGGGGTTGAGCCAATCTGGACCGGCGGTTTCGTTAACTAGGACTAATTGCTTGATCGCATCTTTGGTTGTGCGAATACCACCAGCAGGCTTTACGCCAATTCGATGCTCGGTCATCTCAAAGAAATCTCGGACTGCCTCCAACATGACAAGTACAACGGGCGCGGTCGCAGCTGGAGTAACTTTTCCGGTGCTGGTTTTAATGAAGTCGGCGCCTGCAAGCATGGCAAGGTATGAGGCCTTTCGAACGTTATCAAGCGTGACGAGTTCACCGGTCTCAAGAATGACCTTGAGATGGGCGCGCTCACCGCAAATCGCTTTAATAGCCTTTATCTCTTCATAAACTTCACGAAGCCGACCCGAGAGAAATGCACCGCGATCAATCACCATATCGATTTCGCCGGCGCCGTTAGCCAGGGCATCCTCAGTATCTTGTCGCTTTACCGCAAAGCTAGCGCGACCGGAAGGAAATGCGGTTGAGACGGCGGCGACTGGAATATCTGCACCACCGATTGCATCGAGCTGTTCACGAGCAATCTTGACCATATCGTTGTAGACGCAGATAGCACCGACGTGCGGAACGCTGGGGTCGGTTGGGTCTGGGCGTACTGCTTTGGCACAAAGTGCCCGAACTTTTCCAGGAGTATCAGCGCCTTCTAGGGTGGTGAGGTCCACCATACTGATGGCCATATCTATCGCCCACGCCTTGCTCGAAGTTTTAATGCTTCGCGTTGCCAACATGTCAGCGCGAGCGTGAGCTCCAATTTGATCGACCGGAGGCAGGGTTTTCAGGAATTTCTTGAGTGATGCTTCGCTCTCGTCCTGGAGGATTCCGTAACTCATGAGAGCAGAGCCAGTAAATCGCCGCGCAGTTCCTGAACCAAGGTTTCGGCCTTACGCTTCTCATCGTTACTTCCACTTGGTCGCACAACTTCAATGTAGCACTTCATCTTTGCTTCAGTACCACTTGGGCGGATGATGATTCGCACATTTTCCTCGAGGTAAAGCCGCAGGCCATTAGTGGCCGGCAACTTTCCGGTGGCGATATTGAGATCCTCAAATGAGATGACTTTTAGACCGGCGATGGCGGTTGAATGTGAAGCTCGCAATTTATTGAGTACTCGGTCGACATCCGCCAGATTGCTAACCCGGATGGAGATTTGTTCGGTGCGGTGGAAGCCAAAGGCGCTCCAAATTTCATCGAGATATTCGATGATGGTGGTGTTCTCTCGCTTAAGCTCGCCCGCAATCTTGGCTAGTAGAAGCGCAGCCGATACCCCGTCCTTATCATTGACGGTCGTGGGATCGATTGCATAACCCAGCGCTTCTTCGTATCCATACGAAAGATTTGGAATCTTAGCCAACCATTTAAATCCAGTAAGCACCTCGTGGAACTCGATCTGAAATTTCGCCGCCACTTTAGCGAGGAGCGAAGATGAGACAATTGAATTTCCAAAGGCCTTATTTATATTTCGCTCAGGCATACGGGAAGCGATGTAATATCCAAGAATTGCACCAACCTCATCGCCACGCAG
The DNA here is from genome assembly GCA_903838035.1 of uncultured Actinomycetes bacterium. GTDB lineage: Bacteria > Actinomycetota > Actinomycetes > Nanopelagicales > Nanopelagicaceae > AAA044-D11. The sequence goes on from CAILWW010000024.1 coordinate 5,193, forward strand.
CATTCGCCAGCCGAGTTCTGGATCAAAGGTCGCTGCGGCGCAACGATCAGCATCTGGGTCGTTGGCGATCACAATATCTGCGCCATGGTTACGTGCGACTTCTAGCGATAAATCGATGGCGCCGGGCTCTTCTGGATTGGGAAATTTAACGGTGGGAAAGTCTGGATCTGGAGCGGATTGTTCGGCGACCAAGATGGGTTGGGCAAAGCCGGCTTTCTTAAATACCCATTGAATGGTCTCGGTACCCACACCATGCATGGCGGAATATACGACCTTGGTATCTTCCGGTTTGGAAATAAGCGAAGCTGTGATGTTTGCATAGTCATTGACCACTATGTCATCAAGGATTTCCCAACCGATTCCTCGTGGTTGGTGGCTCTTTATCAGGGCAATCTCGGCTGCAATTTCTTTATCTGCCGGAGGAACAATTTGGGAACCGCGATATAGAACGCCATCAACGGTGCCGCCTAAATAAACCTTGTAACCATTATCTTCTGGGGGATTGTGGCTGGCGGTCACCATTACGCCGACATCTGCTTTGAGTGCATTGACTGCATAGGCAAGTACGGGAGTAGGAAGCGGCCTTGGGAGTATCGAAACTTTAATTCCAGCGCCGGTAAATATTTCAGCGCTCTCTTGGGTAAATTCTTCCGAACCATGACGAGCATCTCGCCCAATGACAACGGTGGTAAGACCGCGCTTCTTCATATATGCAGCAATACCTGCGGCAGTTCGACCAACAACCGCGCGGTTCATACACGACGGACCAGGTCCTACAGGTCCGCGAAGTCCAGCAGTACCGAATTGTAAGAAGCCAGCGAAGCAAGCGCGTAGCGCGCTTTCATTCCCCTGATCTAGCCAAGCGCGCAAAGTTGCTGCAGTTGCAGGATCTGGATCAAGTTCGATCCACTCTTCAACTTCTGCAATGAGCGCTTGATCGATCATATTTTGTGAAGCACCTTTCCTAGTAATTCACCCATTCGGCCAGCAGCAGCTTTGCCCGCCGCCATAACCTCTTCATGGCTGAGCTTCTCGCCGGTGACACCCGCGGCAGCATTTGTTACCAAGGAAATACCAACAACTTCGGCGCCAAGTGCGTGCGCAGCGATTGCTTCTGGAACGGTGGACATGCCAACAAGGTCGGCTCCCATGGTGCGCAACATATTAATTTCAGCAGGAGTCTCATATGCCGGTCCTCGCCAATGCACATAAACACCTTCAGCAAGAGATGGATCTTCTTCTTTAAGCAGAGCTCGAATGCGCTTGCTGTACAAATCGGTGAGGTCAACAAAATCTGCGCCAATCAGCGGACTTACTCCGGTCATTGAGATGTGATCGCGAATGATGACAGGTTGTCCCACCTTGTAGTCACGCGATATTCCACCGCAAGCGTTAGTGAGGACAACTGCTTTGCAACCTGCTTTTACGGCGGTGCGCACCCCGTGAACTACGGGTTCGATGCCCTTACCTTCATATAAGTGGGTGCGACCAAGAAAAACTAGTGCGCGGATAGTTCCATGCGCACCTTGTAGGTCATAAGAGCGAACAATTCCACCATGTCCGGCAACGGTTGGCTCAGGAAAGCCGGGAAGTTTGGTGACAGCAAATTCATGTGTCGGCTGACCTAGTGCATCGGCCGCAGAAATCCATCCGGAGCCCATGACAAGTGCGACGTCATGGTGATCTTTTCCGGTCAGTTCTGCCAGCGCGGTTGCGGCTTGGGTTGCAGTGCCCAGTGGGTCTTTATATAAGTCGGCCATAGGCCTAACTTATCGCTTTCGGACTACTCCTGTTTAGTGGGTCTTTTAATTAAATCTTCGATGTAATCCACCGGAGCTCCTGCGGCCAGCGCAGCATCCACCATGATGGAGAGGTAGCGCTTGCTTGGGAGTCCACCTTCGAAACTATTGAGAACATAGAGAAATGCAAGAACTTCGCCATCGAGGGTGTGTGCTCGGACGCGAATCTTTGAGTAAAGATTGAGATCTGCCCCCTCCCAATTATCAAGCGCTGCTTCATCTTGGGGTGTCAGGTCATAAAGCGAGATGAAAGTTTGATGTCCAGCTTCCTCAACTACGGTGGCAACCGAACCCTCCCACCCAATATCTTCACCGCCGAAGGTCAGGCGCCAGCCATCTAACCAGCCAGTACCTCGATGTGGAGAGTGCGGAGCGCGTTGCATCATCTGCGCGGGATCTAAATTAGATCCGTAAGCCACATAGAGTGCCATCGCTAAATCTTAATCTTCGATCGTGCAGAGAAGCGCGCCGCTGGCAACAGTTTGTCCGACGCCGACATTGAGTTTTGCAACCGTTCCAGCCTTATGAGCAAGCAGTGGTTGTTCCATCTTCATTGCTTCCAATACGACAATTAAGTCGCCGGCCTCAACTCGATCGCCATTGGCTTTCAGAATTTTTACAACCGTGCCTTGCATTGGACTCTCGATGGAGTCTCCGGCAACTTTGCTGATGCCACTTGGCTTAACACGGTGGCGTTTTTCTACTGGTTCTGGAGTGTGTAGAACCACATCAAATCTATGTCCATTAACTTCCGCAATGATCTTGCGCGATGCAGCCTTGGTTTCAGCTACGCCTTGCTTGAAGTTAAAGGGTTCGATTTCATTAACAAATTCATTCTCGATATAGCTGGTGTATACCTTGAACTCTTTGGTGAAGTTCTCATCGTTCACAATTGCACGATGGAAGGGGAGGGCGGTTGCCAATCCACCAATTTCAAATTCACGAAGTGCCCGACGAGCACGCTCGATTGCCTCTTCACGCGTTGCCGCGGTAACAATTAGCTTTGCGAGCAGTGAATCAAAGTGGGATCCGATGGTGTGACCATGGTCAAAGCCGGCATCGATACGAACGCCAGGTCCAGAAGGAACTTCCCATTTAGTGATCGTGCCAAGAGATGGAAGAAAGCCCTTGCCTGGATCCTCACCGTTAATGCGGAATTCAATGGAATGGCCGCGGATGATCGGATCAACAGGGTTAATGGCTAGGCCATCGGCGATTCGGAATTGTTCGCGGACAAGATCAAGTCCGGTAACTTCCTCAGAGACTGGGTGTTCGACTTGGAGGCGGGTATTAACTTCTAAGAATGAGATGGTTCCATCAATTCCAATCAAGAATTCACAAGTACCGGCTCCGACATATCCAGCCTTTTTCATGATGGCCTTGGAAGAGGTATAGAGCTGTTCTATTTGCGCCTCGGTTAAGAATGGGGCCGGCGCTTCTTCAACAAGTTTTTGGTGGCGACGTTGGAGCGAGCAATCGCGAGTACTGACGACGACTGCATTACCGTGTGAGTCGATGAGTACTTGAGTTTCTACGTGGCGCGGTTTATCGAGATAGCGCTCGACGAAACATTCACCGCGACCAAAACCAGTTATCGCCTCACGAACTGCGGAAGCAAAAAGTTCAGGAATTTCTTCGATGGTGCGCGCAACTTTGAGGCCGCGTCCGCCGCCACCATGAGCAGCTTTAATGGCAACCGGAAGTCCGTGCTCTTTTGCAAAAGCAATGATCTCGTCAGGTGTATCAACCGGATCAATTGTTCCAGCAACCAATGGCGCACCAACTTCGGCGGCAATTTTTCGCGCTGATACTTTGTCGCCTAATGAACGAATTGCGGCTGGGGGAGGTCCGATCCAAATTAAACCTGCTGCAATAACCCGGTCGGCAAAGTCGGCATTTTCGGAGAGAAATCCATAACCAGGGTGAACTGCATCTGCGCCTGATTGCTTTGCAATTTCGATGATCTTATTTTGATCGAGGTAAGTTTCGGCAGCAGATAGGCCATTGAGTGCATAGGCCTCATCAGCGGTTGCTACATGGAGCGAGGTGCGATCTTCGTCGGAGTAAATGGCGATTGATTTGATTCCGTGATCCCTTGCGGCGCGAGCTACCCGCACTGCAATCTCGCCACGGTTTGCGATAAGTACTGACTTCACGCTTTAACCACCATTTCTGCTATTTCCGGCCACGATAATCCAAGTTCATTTATTGCCCGACGTAATAAAGGTAGTGAGAGTCCAATAATTCCGGAAGGATCTCCGGCAATATGTTCGATAAATGGCGCACTCAGCCCATCCAGAGTGAATCCGCCGGCAACATTGAGGGGTTCGCCTGATTTAACGTAGGCGGCAATCTCAGCGTCGGTCATGTTGGCAAAAGTCACGGCCGCGCTCGAGATATCTGAAATTTCAATCCCTTGGGCGGTATCAATGATGCAGTGACCCGTGTGAAGTACTCCGGTCTTGCCGCGAAGTGCTTTGGCTCGAGCGATTGCAACATCTGCGGTTAATGGCTTTCCGAGTGATTTACCTTCGAACTCAAAGGTTGAGTCGCTGCCAATTATTAAGGCGCTGCTACCGGCTTGCTCTTTTACGCTATGCGCTTTAAGAATGGAGAGCGCGATAACTAATTCGGGGGGAGTTAAAGAATCAAATTGTGGATCCTCTTCAAAAACGCCGCTGACGATAATCTCCGGAGAAATTCCCACCGACTCAAGCAGTCTTTTGCGGGATGGAGAGGCTGAGGCTAAAACAACGGTACGAATTGGCATTAGAAAAGTTGTCCCCATTTGCGAGCAAGTGGCTGGCGAATTTGTGACTTACGCCAGAGGCTAGCGCGTTCCACTTTCGTCTTCTCGACTGGAATGCGAAGTGCTTTACCAATCGCGATAATCTCCTCGCGAGTTGGGGTTCCAGAAACAATAAGAAACTTCTGATTTCGCATGCTGGTCACAGTGGGATATTTCCATGCTTGCGAGGTGGAAGTGCAACGCGCTTATTGCGAAGGGCGTTAAGTGCGCGGGTAATCTGAAGACGAGTCTCTTGTGGTTCGATGACTGCATCAACAAATCCACGATCAGCTGCGATATATGGATTAAGCAGAGTGGTTTCATACTCTTCAATGAGTTCTGCGCGCTTGGCATCGAGATCTTTAGCCTCGGCGAGTTCCTTGCGATGCAAGATGTTGACTGCGCCCTGCGCTCCCATCACCGCGATTTGCGCGGTAGGCCAGGCCAAGTTGAGATCTGCACCGAGCTGCTTGGATCCCATCACGATATATGCCCCGCCATATGCCTTACGGGTAATGACCGTAATAAGAGGTACCGATGCTTCGCCGTATGCATAAATCAACTTTGCGCCGCGACGGATAATGCCATCCCACTCTTGTTCGGTACCAGGCAAGAATCCAGGTACATCTACCAGGGTGACAATCGGAATTCCAAAGGCGTCGCACATGCGAACAAAGCGGGCGGCCTTCTCGGAGGCGTCGATATCTAGTGTGCCAGCGAGTTGGGAAGGTTGGTTAGCAATAATTCCTACCGAGCGGCCTTCGATGCGTCCAAATCCGACAAGTACGTTGGGGGCGAAGAGTTCGTGTACTTCGAGGAACTCCGCTTCATCCAAGATGGCTTCAATGACGACCTTCATGTCATATGGCTTATTGGGGTTATCGGGAATGACTGAATCCAGCGCACGATCAGATGGCGCGATATCGCTGCCTTCGGTAGCAGGAAGAATTGGAGATTCATCCATGTTGTTGGATGGCAGATAAGAGAGAAGTGCTTTTACATAATCGAGCGCATCATCTTCGCTCTCGGCTAGGTAATGTGAATTTCCAGTTTTGGTGTTATGAGTCGCAGCTCCACCGAGCTCTTCCATTCCTACTTCTTCGCCTGTAACAGCCTTGATTACATCTGGGCCGGTGATAAACATATGCGAAGTCTCATTGACCATGATGGTGAAATCGGTAATGGCGGGGGAGTAAACAGCGCCGCCAGCGCTCGGTCCGAGAATGACCGAGATTTGTGGGATGACGCCCGAGGCTTGAACATTGCGCTTAAAAATCTCACCGTACTTGGAGAGCGAGGCAACGCCTTCTTGAATACGCGCGCCGCCGGAGTCGTTGAGGCCAACGATTGGAATTCCAGATTTAATAGCAAAGTCCATGACTTTGACGATCTTCTCGCCGACAACTTCACCAAGGCTGCCACCAAAGACGAGGAAATCTTGAGAGTAGATAGCAATAGTGCGGCCATCCACGGTTGCGTAACCGGTTACAACGCCATCGCCATAGACCCGATTCTTATCCATGCCAAAGTTGGAAGAACGATGGCGAGCAAAGGAATCCATCTCCACAAAAGAGCCGGAGTCGACCAATTTTGCGATGCGCTCGCGAGCGGTCATCTTGCCCTTGGCATGACGCTTCTCGATTGCTTCAGGAGATCCAGAGCTCTCGGCTTCTAAACGGCGCCTGCGAAGGTCGGCGTTCTTTCCGGCGGTTGTACGAATATCATCAGTCACAGTCATAAGGTACTAGCCCAGAGCTTGATTGAGATAACGGAGTCGCGGATGAATGTGGAGTTCCTGGATGAAGGAGCCCTAACTCACGCCTTGCAGAGCTCCTACTGGCGGGTATCGGTTCTCGAGGAGACGACATCAACGCAGGAAGTTTTACGGGCCAGTAACCCTAAACATGGGAATCTGATCGCTGCCGAATTTCAAAGCGCAGGTCGAGGTCGATTGGATCGCACCTTTGAAGCGGCAAAAGGTAAAGCCCTGCTCTTCTCTTTTTATATTGAACCACAATGCGAGAAAGTGCGTTGGAGTTTCTTGCCCTTGTTGGTCGGATACACACTTGCCGATGTTCTCAATCGAGAAACCAATTCTCATGCCTATTCAACTAAATGGCCAAATGACATTTTAATTAATGAGAAGAAAGTTTCTGGCACTCTGGTAGAACTTGCTGGTGATGGAGTAATTGTGGGAATTGGCATTAATACTCACTTGGATCTAGGCTCACTCCCAGTCCCTACCGCTACTTCCATAGCGCTGGAAAGTAATTTAGATATCTCCCGAAATAAATTATTACTCGCAATTCTTGATACTTTTGCTACCAACTTAAAGAAGTGGGAGTCCGGCGCAGATTTTCTCTCGGAATATTGCTCCGCCAGTTCAACCATAGACAAGCGCGTGGTCGCGCAATTGCCCGACGGAGCGAGTCGTGAGGGAGTAGCCACAGGAATCGCGCCAACCGGTGCACTTCTTCTCGATGAGGGCAGCCAAATCAGCGTTGGCGATGTGCTCCATCTTCGTTAAACTCAAGCAGTGAGCTTCCCTCGAGTTGGTGTCATTGGGGCGGGACAGCTTGCTCGAATGATGGCCGTACCAGCCAACGATTTAGGAATTGCCTTTAAAGTTTTTGCATCCACAGAAAATGACGGCGCAAACTCAGTCGCCGATTATGTAGTCGGTGATTACACCAATGCGGCAGAAGTGCTCGACTTTGCCAAGAGTTGTGATCTCATCACCTTTGAGCATGAGTTGGTGCCGCAATCTGTAATTCGAGAGCTGGAGAAGAGCGGTATAAAAGTTTATCCGCGCTCGGAGAGCTTTATTTATTCGCAAAATAAAATTGAGATGCGTCAGAAGATGGCCGAACTTTCACTTCCTAATCCACAGTGGGAGATTTCAGAGAATGGTCAGACAACTCTTGCTTTTCCGCTCATTGCCAAAGTTCCAGCCGGTGGATACGACGGGCGAGGTGTATTTGTAGTCAAGAACCAAAGTGAACTTACCGAGCTCTCGCAGCAGATCCAAGGAAAGTTGCTCTTAGAAGAGAAGTTAAATTTCACTCAAGAAATTTCCGTCATGGTTGCCCGTTCACCACATGGGCAAGCGGCAACATGGCCGGCAACTTTAACGATTCAAGCAGATGGCATCTGCGTGCAAACGGTTACACCCGTTCCCGGATTGCCAGAGAAATTAGCCATTGAAGTTCAAGAAGCGGCGTTAAAAATTGCCCAAGGAATCAATCTGGTCGGCGTGATGGCGGTAGAAATGTTTATCGTCGGGGAGAATTTCTTTATTAATGAACTTGCACTTCGCCCACATAATTCAGGGCATTGGAGTATTGAAGGCAGTCTCACCAGTCAGTTCGAACAACATTTGCGCGCGATATTAGATCTTCCGCTTGGCGCAACAGCCATGACTGCGCCATACGCTGTTATGGGAAATGTCCTTGGTGGCGAGAAGAACGATATGTACCGCCCTTACCTGCACTTAATGGCCAGAACTCCCTCCCTCAAATTTCATCAATATGGCAAAGAGGTACGGCCTGGACGAAAGATCGGCCACGTCACCATGGTTGGGGAATACCTTCTAGAATTACAGTCTGAAGTTGAACATGCAGTGGACTATATGAGCGGAGTTATCGATGAGTAAGAAAGTCGCCATCATTATGGGATCCGACTCCGATTGGGCCACCATGGAGGACGCAGCAAAAGTTCTCGACGAATGTGGCATCGAGTACGAAGCTAGTGTTGTAAGTGCGCATCGCACCCCAGCTGAAATGTTTGAGTTCGCACAGAGCGCACAGAAGAGTGGTTTTGCAGTAATCATTGCTGGTGCCGGCGGCGCCGCACATTTGCCCGGCATGGTTGCCGCGTCTACTCCATTGCCAGTTATCGGAGTTCCAGTTGCCCTTAAACATTTAGATGGAATGGATTCGCTGTTATCTATTGTTCAGATGCCAGCTGGAATTCCAGTCGCCACCGTTGGTGTAGGAAATGCTAAGAACGCCGGTCTGCTCGCAGCGCGAATTCTGGGAGTGAGCGATTCTGCGATTTCAGCAAAGGTCTCTGAGTTAATGGAAAAGGCGCGTCAGGAATCGCTGAAGAAGACGGCCAATTTGAAGAAGAGCCAGCGCGCAGGTTTTTAATTAAATAGTTGCGCGGCCAAGAGCGCGGAAGTGCCAGCCGGCATCAATCCACTTCTGGCGATCTAATGCATTTCGACCATCAATCACGATGGGATTATTAACTAGAGATTTAAGTTTTGCTGGATCGAGTTCGCGGAATTGCTTCCACTCAGTTAAATGCAGAACGATATCGGCGCCTTTCAGACACTCATCAACACTTGCCGCATAAGTAAGCGCAGGAAAACGCTTGTGGGCATTCTCATTAGCCTTCGGATCAAAGACCACAACATTTGCACCAGCGGTATGAATTTGGGCGGCGATATCGAGGGCTGGGGAGTCGCGTACATCATCGCTATCTGGCTTGAAGGCAGCGCCGAGAACAGCAACCTTCTTTCCATGAAGATCCTCGAGTAGATCTTTGCGAACAAGTTCAATGATGCGTTGTCGCGCCCGAAGGTTGATGGAGTCAATCTCGCGTAGGAATTCGAGTGCTTGATCGGCGCCCAGCTCCTTTGCGCGGGCCATAAATGCACGAATATCTTTTGGCAGACATCCGCCGCCAAATCCAATTCCCGCTTGCAAGAAGCGATTGCCAATGCGAGGGTCATAGCCAATTGCTTGGGCAAGCACCGTGACATCGCCGCCGGCGGCTTCGCAGACCTCCGCCATGGCATTAATGAAAGAAATCTTTGTGGCAAGAAATGAGTTAGCAGCAACTTTGACGAGTTCGGCAGTAGGAAGATCTGCGCGAACCCAAGGAGTTCCATCCTTGAGGTTAGCGGCGTAAACCGCCTTCAAAATATTTTCGGCCTTATCGCTTGTTACACCAACGACTAGGCGATTTGGGCGGAGCGTGTCATCGACTGCAAAACCTTCCCGAAGGAATTCTGGATTCCAAGCAAGATCGGCTTCTGGGTTGACCTCTTGAAGTCGGGCACGAAGTCTGGCTGCGGTACCAACTGGAACGGTCGACTTTCCAACTACGAGTGAACCATTCTTTGCGACTTTTGCAACCGCTTCTAGTGAAGCATCAACATATGTTAGGTCAGCGGCCAAGCTGCCTACTTTTTGGGGAGTGCCCACGCAGATAAAGTGAACATCGCAATCTTTCGCAGCTGAAATATCTGTGCTGAATGTGAGGCGACCGGAGGCAATCTCTTGTGCAAGTAGCTCTTCGAGTTCTGGCTCAAAGAAAGGAACTTTGCCTTGTGCAAGGAGCGCAATCTTGGCCGGGTCGGTATCTATTCCTACAACCTCAAAACCGAGGGAGGACATACATGCTGCGTGTGTTGCTCCGAGGTAGCCAGTACCAATTACCGAAAGTCTCAGCGTCATTTGACCGATACTAGCACTGAGAACTATCGAAAAACGGTAACGTAAGAGCGTATGAAGAGCGTAGATGTATCCGTAGTGCTCCCCATTCTCAATGAGGAGCGCCACCTTGCCGACACTATCGCTGCAATCACTTCCCAAGATTTCGATGGCGAACTTGAGGTAATTCTCGCTCTGGGGCCATCTAAAGATCGTACAAATGAGATTGCCCAGAAGTTGGCAGCCGCTGATGCCAGGATTGTGTTAGTCGAAAATCCCTCTGGCAAGACAGCTGCTGGATTAAATGCGGCAATCGCAAAATCTCAGTACTCAATCATTACTCGAATTGATGGTCATGCTGAAATTTCTTCCACTTATATTCGCGATGCCATCAGAATCCTCAATGAGCAAGGCGCAGTAAATGTTGGCGGAATTATGGCGGCCGAAGGTCGCACTACTTTTGAGAAGAGCGTTGCAGCTGCGATGCGAAGCAAGCTCGGCGTTGGCTCCTCTCGTTTTCATACCGGCGGTGAAGCTGGCCCTTCAGACACTGTTTATCTCGGCACTTTTCAAAAATCGGCACTATTTGCCGCTGGTGGTTTTGATGAACGTTTTACGCGCGCGCAGGATTGGGAACTTAATTTCCGGCTACGTTCGCAAGGTGGAGTTGTTTGGTTTGACCCTTCCTTGGTCGTCACCTATCGCCCTCGTTCAACGCTTAAGGCGCTGGCCAAGCAATATTTTCAATATGGCAGATGGCGCCATGCAGTCTCCCGTAGTCACAAGGGAAGTGTGAACTTTAGATATCTGGCGCCTCCAACCGCAGTTCTTATTCTCGCGGCATCGATACTTACTGGATTACTAATCTCGCCGATCTTCTATGTTCCAGTTCTTACTTATCTCATCGCAATTCTTGCTGGGTCGCTGGTTATTGGAAATACTTTAAAGGAGAAGATAGTTCTTCCCTCAGTTTTGGCAACGATGCATATCTCCTGGGGTCTGGGATATCTCACTTCACCTCCCGGCTTAATTGCCGATAGCGAGGAATAAATGAAGCGAATATTCGCTCTACTTGTACTGTTAACGATTGCCTCCGTCGCCCCAGCTGCAGCAGTGCCATCAACCTTCACCATTAAAGGATCTGGATATGGTCACGGCGTTGGCTTAAGCCAGATCGGCGCAAAGGGTCAGGCGCTGGAAGGTAAGAGCGCAGCACAGATATTGAATTACTACTTTCCCAGCGCGCAAGTAACTCCGGTCTCGGACTCCCAAACGATACGAGTTAATGTCGGGCATCAGCTCACAACTATTAAAGTGAGTGGAAACTTCCGACTCTATGCCTCCGAGAGCGACAGCGTTTATCAGAGCGTTTCCCGAGCCCAAACTTTTGCGATTGTCGGTAATCAAATTGGCGCAGGTGATTATGGCGCGGCAGATAGCTGGACGATTCGTTGGAATGACGGATCTTCGGTTTCGGTGCCGGGAGTGACGATGCACTATGGCTATCTTCAAATTAAGCCGATATATGTAAAAGGTAAAGGGTTGTTGATCGAGGCGACCAATACCCTCTCACTCCACGATCAATATCTCTGGGGGGTCAGTGAAGTTCCTTCATATTGGCCAGCCGCCGCACTTCAAGCTCAAGTTATTGCATCTCGGACTTATGCACTTAGTCGCATGGGATCAATTCGCCCAGACTGTGATTGCAATATTTATAGCTCTAAGTACGACCAGGTATATATCGGCTACGCGAAAGAGAGCGAGCCGAAATACGGTTCACTCTGGACTTCGGCGGTAATGGCTACGGATATCGATAGTTCTCACGCGCTGGCAATTACCTACAACGGTCAACCCATCAATGTTTATTTCTTTTCCTCGAGCGGCGGCGCAACTCAACTCAGCAAAGATGTCTGGGGAACGGCATATCCATACTTGGTATCGGTTCCAGATCCGTGGAGCTTAGATAAGTCGCTTAATCCTGGCTATGCGAATTGGAGCAGAGTGGTGAAGCAGGCCGATATAGCTGCCGCTTTTGGCTTGCCCAATGTTGCGCGCTATGTCGTTACCGGACGCACACTAACCGGTAGCGCCCTAGCAGTTACTGCATATTCATCAGCCGGAGCAAGCGCAAAGATTTCCGTAAGCGCCTTCAAATCGAAGTTAAAGTTGCCATCATCTTGGTTTGATCTTCCAGCAAGTGTTCAAGTCCCACTGCCACTCCCAACACCAACGGATACAACGACCTCTAATTAGAGTGGAGTACCGAATTCAAGCCGCCCCAATCGCCCGTCTTGGGAAGTGCTTCGAGCGCGCCGGAAGTGGAATTGCGCCGGAAGAGTAAATTATTCGCACCGGAGAGTTCTCGACCTTTCACAACCGTGCCATCGGGAAGTGAGATCTTTGATCCACCGGTGATGTAACAACCTGATTCAACAACGCAATCATCGCCCAATGAAATTCCGATTCCAGCATTAGCGCCGAGAAGTGAACGCTCGCCAATCGAGATGACTTCCTTGCCACCACCGCTGAGTGTTCCCATGATGGAGGCGCCGCCACCAATATCACTTCCATCGCCAACAACAACTCCGGCAGAGATGCGACCTTCCACCATCGACTTGCCCAACGTTCCGGCATTGAAATTTACAAAACCTTCATGCATAACGGTCGTGCCGCTAGCGAGGTATGCGCCAAGTCGTACGCGATCGGCATCTGCGATTCGAACGCCTTCTGGAATTACATAATCAACCATTCGTGGGAATTTATCGACCGAGAAAATTGTGAGTGCGCCAAGTTTTGCTCGAAGTTTAGGAGCAACCTCATTGATTGTGGCGAGCGAGCAAGGTCCAGCAGATGTCCAGGCCACATTAGGAAGAATTCCAAAGATGCCATCTAGTACAACTCCATGAGGCTTCACAATTCGATGCGAGAGCAGGTGCAGGCGCAGGTAGGCATCGCTGACATTGGTTGGGGCAGAGTTAATATCAATCTCAATTGAGATGGCTTTCTTTGTTACTCCTCTCAGTGAATCGACACCTTCAAACTCGGAAAGGTTTGGGGCGGAAACAGATGAAAGTGTTCCTAGTCCTAAAGTATGAAACCAGGTGTCGAGGACTTCGCCGGAATCAGTCGTAGTTGCGAGGCCGTATCCATATGCGCTGCTCATGGCAGAACGCTATCAAAGGGTAGGATGCGCAAATGCGTGTAGCCGTTTATTGCTCATCATCTCCCACCATCAAGCCCGAATTTGTCGACCTTGCCTTCGAAATCGGCGTAGCAATCGCAGAGCAAGGTTGGGATTTAGTCTGGGGTGGCGGCGTTATTTCCATGATGGGCGCAGCGGCCAGAGGCGCGCGCAGCAAGGGCGGAAATACCATCGGGGTAATCCCAGAAAAATTATTAAATCTTGAATTTGAAGATCGAGAAGCAACCGAAATGCACTACGTCTCAGATATGCGTTCTCGTAAAGGCAGGATTGAAGAATTATCCGATGCATTTATTGTGCTTCCTGGTGGCATCGGAACTTTGGAAGAGTTCTTTGAAATCTGGGTCGGCCGGTATCTGGGATTCCATGCCAAGCCAATTGCGGTATGCGACCCAACTGGGGCATACGAGCCACTTCGCCAATCGCTTGAGCACCTGACAAACCTCAATTTTATGAAGCCCGGACAATCTGAGTTGGTCGCTTGGTGCAACACCATTGCCTTGGCTATTGCGGCCTGCCGACCTTAATTTTTCCTGCGTATTTCTCCGCTTCTGCCATAACCCTTCACTCCACTCTCGATAGGGCGGTAACCTCGGCACATGGGCGGCATCCGAGAACTACTTGATAGCCTGCCGGAGGAAGAGCGATTTATTCTCTCGCTGCATTACCTCAAATCTATGAGCCCCCAAGAAATTGCGGCGACGCTGGGTGTCCCAGAAAAAGCGGTGCAGGGCGTTATCACGGCCGGCAAATCTCGTCTACTTTCCGCGTTAAATCCCTCTTAATTTCCCGCCCCTTATCGATTTCCTATCACCCCCCAAAATGCGGGATACTTATCCTCTTGTAAGAGTTGTGAAGTCAGAATGAATAGGGGATAAACATGGCAGCCATGAAGCCGCGTACTGGTGATGGACCCATGGAAGTAACCAAGGAGGCTCGCAGCCTAGTGATGCGAATTCCGTTAGAAGGTGGCGGTCGTCTGGTTGTAGAGCTCAACCTAGAAGAGGCAACCAATCTTGGTAACGCGCTTCAAGCAGCTGTCTCTCTCGTCAAGAAGTAAGCAATTGCGCTCGCGATGAGCGCCAGTGGAATTGAAACGATAGTTCCCACAATCGCATTATTCTGATCCGAACCGTTGAGGCTGATGGATGCAAAGAGCAGCGAGACGGAAAGCCCCAAACTCGCCAGAGCTCCAGCCATAAATAAATTTCGCTTGTTAAGCGGAGGCTGAATTTTCAGTAGATAAGCAATCAAGCTCGCCCCCAGGAAAATTCCAAGCGGCTTACCGATCAATCGAGCGATTATCAGGCTGAGTGAAACCTTAGAACCGACGCCACCCCAACTTAAATCGAGCTTGACGCTCAATGCACTGAGGATAAAGAGCGGAATGACCAGGTAATTAACAATTGGCGTGAGAACTTTTTCATGGATGCCTTGCAAAGCCGTTGGAGCCAGCGCCCCCAGGAGTGCAGCAATAAGGGAGGGCGAGATTGCTTGATGAAAGCCAATCGAGAGCACAAGCACGGAACCGATGTCATCAGTGATAGCAAGGGCCAATAAGAATGGACGAAGTTGTGAGATTTGCCGATTCGGCAAAAAAGAGAGGGCGGCAAGAACAAGTGGGAGGTCGGTTGCCATAGGAACGCCCCAAGCCCCAGGTGAAGCGTGGGTTACACCTGCGCCGAAGAGATAAATCAGCGCTGGTGTTGCCATTCCACCTATAACAGCGCCGCAGACAACAAGCGCCTTCTTGCGATCGGTAAAGAATCCCTCGCGAAATTCCCAATGCAGCTCCGCCCCGGCTAAATAGAAGAAGAGCGAGAGTGGCCACACGGCAATCCAGTGTCGCCACCCATCCAGAAAGTTCAGGTGAGCCGAAAAAGTAAGAGCAATGAGAGCAGTCGGAAGAAGAATCACTGCCGATAAGCGCGATTTCCACTTCACGATTCTCACCATTTTTCGTTAGCGTGCGCAGTATGAGTTCACCTAAATTGGCGCCCACCCTGGTGGGTGGGACAGAGCGCGACTGGCGTTCATCATATGCGATAGCAATCGGTGTTACTCAAAATAAAGTGGGAGAAATTCACTTCCCCACCAGCAAATTTGCTAAAGAGATTGCCAAAGAATTAGGAAGAACCTTGGCGGCCTTGGCTGAGCCATGGAGTGAATTCACCGGTAAAGCCGGCGAACTTCTTGAAGTAAGCATTGATCATAAGAAGATTAAGCGCATCTTTTTCGTCGGAGTTGGAAGCGCGGACCTAGATGCCTATCGAAAAGCGGCTACCACGCTCGCTCGAAAGGTGAAGGGCTTAGAGCAGGTCATCACTCATGCGCTTGAACCAGATCGCAAATTTGCTACTGCTCACTTCACCTCTTTAATCCTTGCCAGTTATAGCTGGAACCAAAAGAGCAAACCAAATCCAAAGCCAGCGACAGTTGTCGTTATCGGCGATTACGAAAGTGAGTTGACTCGCGCCCGCATTCTTGGCGGAGCAGTTTGGCGAGCCCGAGATTTGGTGCACACGCCTTCTAACATTAAGAACCCATTATGGATGGCGAATCAAGCTAAGAGTTTTGTCGCAGCTGCAAAGAATCCAGCGCTCTCAATCTCGGTTAAAGCCGGTAAAGAGTTAAATGATTTTGGCGGGCTGCAAGCAGTTGGTGGTTCATCGCCGAAACCAGGTCCAAGGCTGGTTGAGCTCACATATGCCCCGCGTGGATCAAAGAATTGGCCGCACATTGTTCTAGTTGGTAAAGGAATTACCTTTGATACCGGCGGACTTTCACTCAAACGCCCATACGACACTATGGTGGCGATGAAGAGCGATATGACTGGAGCAGCTGTTGTCATGTCTACCCTGCTTGCGGTGGCAGAGATAGCACCGGAAGTTCGAGTTACTGCGCTGATGATGTGTGCAGAAAACTCAGTCTCCTCCACCTCTCAAAGACCATCAGATGTGATCAAACATTACGGCGGAACAACTGTGGAGGTCCTTAATACAGATGCTGAGGGGCGTCTGGTGCTGGCCGATGGATTGGCTTACGCCGATGCTCATTTAAATCCGGACTTCCTCATTGATGTGGCAACACTTACCGGGTCAGCAACTTTGGCGCTAGGTCGGCAATTCGCTGCGATGTATACGCGCGATTCCAAACTGGCAGCTTCACTACATGCGATGGGAAATGAAACCGGAGATCGGGTTTGGCATATGCCACTTGTCGATGATTACATCCCGGCTTTAGAGAGCGATATTGCCGATATCAATCACACCGCTGATAAATACGATTTCAGCGCCGGTTCAATTACCGCAGCACTCTTTTTGGAAGAGTTTGTCGGCAAACGCAAATGGGTACATTTTGATATTGCCGGGCCAGCTCGCTCTGAAAGTGACTCTGGTGAAAATCCTAAGGGCGGAACTGCATTTGGTGTAAGACTTTTAACGCAATGGATAGCGAGCAAAGGATGAGCGCTAATCGTGGAGATCCGATCGCTTTCTCCGAAAACTATCCGCATGAAGATATATTCATGCAACAGGCGCGCAAGAATGGAATCGAACTCGGCGCCGATGACCCTACGGCGGCTGTTGGTTCACTCATTCAGTTCATCGTCCAAACCGCAAAGGCGAAATCAATCGTTGAGGTTGGAACCGGTTCTGGCGTAAGCGCCCTATGGGCATTTCATGCAGCTGCCGAAGATGCCACCCTTACCTCTATCGATAGCGAGCGTGAACATTTAGCCAGCGCCCGCTCTGTACTGGAAGAGGCTGGCGTTGCCGCCCAGCGCTTTCGCTTAATCACTGGAAATATCATTGAAATTGTTGGCAAGTTAGCCGATGCAAATTACGACCTAATGATTGTTCGTAATCCGCAAGATCTCTTAGAAGTCATTCAGGAAAGTTTCAGATTACTCAAGCCGCACGGCACCCTGCTCATTGATAACGCCATGGATGGGGGACGTGTGGCAGATCCAACGCAAAGAGACTTCGCCACTATCTCTCGGCGCGATGCCATCAAAGCAATTAAAGAAGATTCGAGATGGAGCTCTGCCCTTCTTGCAGTGGGCGGCGGAGTTCTCGTCGCTACAAAAATCCACTAATCCACTAACCTTGGCGCTATGAGTTTGCCGAACACTCCTTGGTGGTTGCCAGCAGAAGGATCACAGCCGAATATTGCGCCAGCTTCCAGCCCCTTACGTCGCAGCCGCAGGCGGTTGGTCTCTTGGAACACAGCTATTGCAATGGCGCTCCTAGCCGGAGTTGTCGGAAGCGTGGTTGGTCGAAACCTCAATCTCTCGCAGAATACGGGGTTGGTTCGCTCGGTTGCTGCTGTTGATCGAAAGCCAGATTCCATCGCTGGAATTGCAGCAAGAGTATCGCCCTCGGTCGTCTCTATTAACGTCACCTCAACAACTGGCGGCGATACTGGATCTGGATTTTTTATTGCCAGCAATGGATACATTCTGACTAATAACCATGTTGTTGAAGCAGCCGCAAGCTCAAATGGAACCATCACCGTTAACCTCATTAACGGCAAGAATTACCCAGCGAAAATTGTTGGTCGCGATTCTTCTTATGACCTGGCCGTTTTAAAAGTGGATGTAACTGATGCCCCAGCTCTCACCCTGGGAGATAGCGACAAAGTAGAAGTCGGCGACAGCGTCATTGCAATTGGCTCGCCACTTGGACTTGCTGGAACGGTTACTTCTGGAATTATCAGCGCCAAGAATCGCGCAGTTACTTCTGGAAATGGAGCTGGCGAAAGTTCCTATATAGATGCGCTTCAGACAGATGCCGCCATCAATCCAGGAAATTCCGGCGGCCCTCTTGTAGATATTTCTGGTGCCGTTGTTGGCGTTAACTCAGCTATCGCATCGCTCGGAAGTTCTTTTGGATCTCAGGCAGGTTCCATTGGTTTAGGTTTTGCCATCCCAATCAATCAAGCGCGTAAGACTGCTGAGCAATTAATTAAATCTGGTTCTGCAACTTATCCCATCGTGGGAATGACCCTTGATAACCGATTTACCGGAGTCGGCGCCAAAATCAGCGATATGGCTAATTCCATTCTTCCGGGTGGCCCTGCGGCAAAGGCCGGGATTAAAGCTGGCGATGTAGTGACGGCAATCGATGGCAATGCAATTCACAACAGCGAGGAAGCCATAGTTGCAATCCGATCCCACAGCGTTGGCGATAAAGTCAAAATCACCTACCTTCGTGCTGGAAAATCAACGACGGTCACCGTTGTTCTAATCGCCTCCAAGAAGTAGCGGTAAGGTAAGTACATGTTCAATATCGGTGCGGGAGAGTTCATCACGCTAGCCGTTCTTGCCTTGGTTCTTATCGGACCAGATAAGTTGCCAGAATTTGCAACACAAGCAGCGAAATTTCTACAGAAAGTTCGCAACCTTGCCAATAACGCTACCGCTGAGCTGCGCGAGAACTTAGGACCGGGGTTTGAAGATCTCCAACCCAGCGACTTACATCCAAAGAAATTCATCGCCAAGCACCTCGATACCCTAAGCGGCGATTCTCAAATCCAAGAGGCGAAGAAAATTGCTGAGAGCGCCAAGATCGACCCAGATCTGCTATGAGCGCAGAGATAATTGAGAAGATAACGGCGGCGCTCTCTACCGTTATTGATCCGGAACTGCATAAGCCACTGACCGAACTTGGGATGGTGGAAAAAGTTGAGTTTGCTGATGGCAAAGCCGATATCTCCATTCTCCTGACTATCTCTGGTTGCCCGATGCGAGATCGATTACAAAATGACATCACCGAGTCCCTAAAAACCGTACCGGAAGTTACCTCGCTTCATCTCGGCTTTGGGGTTATGAATGAAGTGCAACGCAATAATGTAAAGAAAATAATTCGTGGTGGACGTGAGAAATTTATTCCCTTTGCCCAACCAGATTCCTTGACTCGAGTTATTGGCGTCGCCTCCGGAAAGGGTGGAGTTGGTAAATCTTCAGTAACGGTAAACCTTGCTGTTGCAGCCGCCGCCCGCGGCCTAAAAGTCGGAATCCTCGATGCAGATGTATATGGCCACTCAGTTCCTCGACTAATGGGAATTGTCGGACAACGCCCAACCGCAATTGATCAAACCTTTATTCCGATTGAAGCCTTTGGCGTCAAAGTTGTATCCATGGAGATGTTTAAGCCGGAACGATCGGATCCGGTGGCCTACCGAGGTCCTTTGCTTCACCGAGTTCTCGAACAATTACTCAGCGATGCCTATTGGGGAGATTTAGATCTTCTGCTTTTGGATCTTCCGCCAGGCACTGGAGATATTGCGATCTCACTCGGACAGTTACTTCCAGCTTCGGAAATTATTGTTGTTACTACTCCGCAACTTGCAGCTGCCGAAGTTGCAGAACGAGCTGGCCGAATTGCACATCAACTTAAACAACACATCATTGGTGTAGTTGAAAATATGTCAGATATTGCTTGCGCTAAATGCGGTGAACCCATTTCAATCTTTGGATCTGGGGGAGGGCAA
The DNA here is from genome assembly GCA_903838035.1 of uncultured Actinomycetes bacterium. Lineage (GTDB taxonomy): Bacteria > Actinomycetota > Actinomycetes > Nanopelagicales > Nanopelagicaceae > AAA044-D11. The sequence continues at coordinate 24,912 of CAILWW010000024.1, forward strand.
GCGGCGGCCGATCGCCTCTCCTCTCTTGTTGGTGCTGATGTACCGGTAATTGCAACAATTCCATTCACATCAGAACTCCGTGAGGGTGGAGATCAAGGTCAACCTCTGCGAGAATCCCATCCAAATTCACCTGCTGTTCATGCATTTGAAAAGTTAGTCGACGCGCTTATGGTTAAGCCTCGCTCGCTAGTAGGGGTCCCGCTGACTCTTCACACCTAGCCCGACAGGTACGATTAGCCCATGAAGAAGTCACCGGTCCCAAGCATCAACACGGTGGCGAAGAAAATAACTGGCCGCAGCGACTCGGTCCTGGCCCGGAAAACTATTCGTAATTCCCTTGTCTCTGTTGCAGGTTTAATCGGACGCCCAGTACGCGATGAATCAGGCGCTTACATCGGAAAGCTAGTTGATATCGTCGTTCGCCACGGCGAAGAGACCTACCCACCCGTATCCGGTTTGATTGTTCGAGTTGGACAGCGAAAGTCATTTATTAATGGAGCTCGCATCTCGACACTTACTCATGACGAAATTCGCTTATCATCTTTAAAAATCAACCTAGAAGAGTTCAAACGCCGTGAAGGAGAGTCGCTGCTCGATGCAGATGTACTCGATCATCAGATTGTGGATGTAAACGGTCTTCGGGTTGTTCGCTCATCTGATCTCTACCTTGCCCCCCTCGATAAAGAGATTCGTGTTGTTGGCGTAGATATCTCCTTCCGATCATTTATCCGGCGAATTTTTCCTGGCTCACTCAGCCGTCGCCCAACGCCAGAACACGTAGTCGACTGGGCATCTGTTGCTTCGCTGGCAGATGGAACCGGGGTAGTTCGAACTTCCGGATCTCGTTCCGTGCTCAGCCAGCTCCGTCCAGCCGACCTAGCCGACCTGATCGAAGATTTAGCCGGGCGTGAGCAAGGCGCTTTGATTGAACTGCTCGACCCCGAACTTGCTGCCGATGCACTTGAGGAGATGGAAGATGAGGAGCTGCAAGGTCTGCTCCGCGGAATCTCTTCTGAACGTGCTGCAGATTTGATTGCGCGGATGGAGCCAGATGAATCTGCTGAAATCCTTCGTGATCTTGATGATGAACACCGAGAAAGTATTTTGAATTCTATGGATGCCAGCGTTGCGTCAGGCCTGCGAGATTTGGTTAGTTTTGATGAAGCCCTCGCCGGTGGAATCATGACGACCCACGTACTTATTACGCACGAGACAGATACCGTGGCTAGCGCACTTAAACTCTTAGTTGAAAATAAAGCGCGCGATACCTCCGATGGAATTGTCGTCGTTGATGCAAAGGGTCGCCTACTCGATCACATCCAAACCCTCGAACTTGTCGCCGCCAAGCCAAGTTCGCTGCTCTCCACACTTATTGGACCGCCATATCCAACCGCAGTGGGAATTGAAACTCCGCTTAAGGATGTCATCGAAGAATTTGGCAATAACCGTGGATCCTCCATCATTGTCACAGATGAGAAGAAGAAGCCAGTCGGTCGAATTTTGGCTGATGATTTAGTTGACGCACTTGCAGCGCTTAATGAGCATCGTGGATTTTCCCAAGGAAGCGGTGCGCTCTAATGGCAACAAGTAAAGAACGTCTTCCGATCTCTCCCCGTAAGATTCGATTAGCCGCATTTTTGGCCGTGATGGGGCCTGGCGTAATTGCTGGACTTTCTGATGATGATCCCGCAGGAATCACGACCTATTCAATTCTCGGCGCCAAATATGGATATCAACTTCTTTGGGTACTAGTTGCGTCCACGATTGCGCTCATCCTCTTTCAGGATCTTGGCGCTCGAATCGGCGTAGTAACCCGTCAGGGCATGATTGGTTTGGTCCGACAAAAGTATGGTGCGCGCTCTGGCACCCTCAGTGCGAGCGCCTTGATACTGGCAAATATCGGAACGATGACGGCAGAGTTTGCTGGAATTGCGGCAGCGGGCCAACTCTTTGGATTTTCTAGGTACATCACAGTTCCTATTGCAGCTTTGGTTGTCTCGTTCTTAGTACTTCGTGGCTCCTTTGCCCGCGTAGAAAAAGTCTTCTTTCTGCTTAGCGCGGTCTTCTTTGCTTATGTCATCGCCGGAGTTTTAGCTCACCCAAAATGGGGGGACGCCTTTCACGGAATGGTTGTTCCGCAGATGCCATTTACGCGCGATGCCATCTACATGGCAACCGCAACACTGGGTACCACGCTGGCACCGTGGGGCTTAGCCTTTATTCAATCGTATGCCGTCGATAAGCGTTTAACTCGCGATGATCTCAAACTCCTTCGCGTTGATGTTTGGACCGGTTCGCTGCTCACCGGAGTGATTGGTTTCTTTGTAATTGTCACCTGCGCCGCAACTCTGCATGCCAACCACATCACAATCACTGACGCATCAAATGCCGCATCCGCACTCAAACCCCTTGCTGGCACGCTGGCAAAAGATCTCTTTGCAATTGGTTTGATTGGAGCAGCGCTGCTTGCAGCATCAATCCTTCCGCTTTCTACCGCGTACTCAGTTTCAGACCTTACGGGTCGTCCAGCTGCGCTCGATGACAAGCCATCTGAGGCACCGCTCTTCTATGCCACATTTGGTGCAATCACCGGCGTGAGCGCCCTGCTAATTCTCATTCCAGGTGCGCCATTAATCACCATCTTGGTAGTCACCCAAGTACTTAATGCGGTTCTTTTACTTCCGCTCCTTCTCTATATGTATGGCATTGCGCGCGATACCCGCTTGATGGGCGAATTTGCCGCCTCCAAAAGAATGCTCACGATTTATGCAATCGTCATCGCATTAGTAGGAGTATGCGTCGGTTGCATGCTCTGGTTTACGGTTCACCACTAATAATGACAAAGGCAATCGATAATCACACCGCCATGCCGCAAGGGCGGGATATCGCGCTGCTCTCACTTGGAATTATCGGTATCGGCACCTCCGGTCCGGTAATTGCTATGAGCACAATGCCTATCCCATCGCTGATTTTTTGGCGAAATCTTGGTGGCGCTTTCACGATGCTCCCATTTGCAATTCGCTTACGTGAATGGAAGAGCGCAGCGGGCCGTAAGGGGCTTAAGCACTCCGTTATTGCTGGAGTTCTCTTGGCTTCCCACTTCCTAGCCTTCTTTGGCGCAATGCGTCTGACCAGCGTTGCCACAGGCACTGCTTTGACCGCGATGCAACCAATCTTCTCTGCCCTTTATGCTCAATTCACAGGCCATTCCATCTCGAAAAAGGCATGGAGTGGAATGCTGATCGCATTTCTCTCGGTTATTTATATCTCTGGAATTGATCTCCACCTTTCGGTACGAGCATTCACTGGAGATTTGTTGGCGGTATTTGGCGCTGCCCTGGCCGCTGCATATATGTGGTTTGGTTCGAAGGCGCAGCGAAATCTATCTACTAGTACATACACATCCGCCTGTTATCTCACTTGCGCGCTGACGGCGCTACCCGTTGCACTTATCGGGGGATACCGAATGACTGGGTTCGCGGCTCGAGAGTGGTGGCTAGCCTTGGCGCTTATCGCTGGCGCTCAACTACTCGGCCACACAATGTTTAATCTTTCACTTAAGCGAGTCTCGCCAACCGTTGTCTCGCTCGTAGTCTTCTTCGAAGTACCAGTAAGTGCGCTGTTGGCTTATTGGTGGATGGGGCAAAGGCCACCGGGCGGAACAATTCCGGGAATTATTGGTCTGCTCATTGGTTCTGCAATTTTTGTCTCACGTCAAGGTTAGGAATTGGCAATGATTGATCTGCATACTCATTCCAACATCAGCGACGGTACAGATTCGCCACGAGAGTTAGTTAACAAAGCACTGGCGGCCGGAATTACTGTCCTTGGCCTCACCGATCATGACACCATTGCTGGTTGGCCCGAGGCGATCAGCGCGCTTCGCCCAGGAATTGATTTGGTGCTTGGCGCAGAAATATCTGCTCAAACTAGCGACGGAGTGAGCGTCCATATTTTGGGGTTGCTCTTTGATCCAGATCATCAAGAGCTAGCGCAGGTACTGCTTCAAACTCGAGATAACAGAGTGGGTCGAATGGAGAAGATCATTGCCCGGCTTAATGCCGCTGGAATTGATATCACTATGGAGGATGTACTGAATCAACTCTCCGAAGGTGCCACCCTTGGTCGCCCGCACTTAGCCGATGCTTTGGTTGCGAAAAAAATAGTGAAGAACCGAGAGGAAGCCTTCTCGGATTTATTGCACAACAACTCCAAACATTACGTTTCACATTATTCGCCCTCACCAGAGCGAGCGATTGAACTCATTAAAGCTGCTGGCGGCGTGGCTGTGATCGCCCATCCCTTTGCTTCGCTTCGGGGAAGAGTTCTTTCGGTAGAAAGTTTTACCGGATTAGCGGCGGCCGGCTTGGATGGAATAGAAATTGAACACCGCGATCAAAACGAAGGTGAGCGTGGTTTACTACGAGAGATTGTTCAAGCCTTTGATTTAATTCAAACTGGCTCCAGTGACTATCACGGAACAGGTAAACTTAACCAGTTGGGCGAATTCACCACGAGCCCTGATAATTGGGAACGGCTAGAGTCCAGAGCGAATCAACGAAGGGTGGTACGAGCATGAATCAGATAGCTTCGATTTCCGCTATTACTTTTGGCTTACAAGCCTTCGTCACGCTATTGGTAATTCTCGATCCGCCAGGTGCAACCCCAGTCTTTCTCGCACTCGTTTCCGGACGAAGCCCTAAGGAGCGGGTCCGCCTCGCCTGGCAAGGTGCTGGAGTCTCGCTCTTTGTTATTGTCACCTTTGCTCTCTTTGGCAAAATCATTTTGGATTATCTGCATATCTCAGTAAATGCACTTCAAGGTGCGGGTGGCTTCTTGCTACTCCTGATTGCACTTGAGCTTTTAACTGGCAAAGATTCTTCGACCGAGAATTCAGCGACAACAAATGTCGCCATGGTTCCACTAGGCACCCCGCTGCTAGCTGGGCCTGGTGCGATCGTCACAACAATTTTGTGGGTGCAACGTGCTCACACCACAAATATGAAACTCACCTTGGCCGCGGCAATCGTGGCCGTGCACTGTGTCATCGGATTGACCCTGATGTTTTCCACCAAAATTTTGGGGCTAATTAAGGAATCAGGCGTCAATCTGGCTGCCCGGATCGCTGGACTTTTGCTTGCGGCTATCGCCGTTGAGATGATAGTTCAGGCAATAAAGGGATTCTTTAATCTTTAAAGGCTAGTGAAGCCAACTTTGCGATCTGCGCTTTCGCCAATTTCGACAAATGAAATCTTGTTATGGGCGATGATTACTTGGCGGCCTTTAGCATCAGTCAAAGTGAGTACTTGATTTTTATTCAAGGCCTCCTCGACCAACGCCTGCACAGCAGCTACCTCTAATTCAGTCTGAAAGTTGAGCTCTTGTGGGGAATCGGCAATACCAATCCGCACATCGGTGTTGGCCTGGGAAGCGCTCTTCTTAGTAGACATGAGATCAATTTACCTTTGCTTTAGTTTGTGGATTTAGGGAAACCTGAGATGCCGCGCCAAATAAGTCCGGCGACGAGTTCGCAGGCCAGATCGCGGTCAATTTTTGCATCTCGCTCTAGCCAGTGTCTGGCTGATGTCTGAACACTTCCAATGAGGCCAACGGCCAACATCATGGAGGCATCTTTATTTAATCCGGTGTCGAGCGAGATTACGGCGCTGAATGCGGCGGCGCAGTCATATGTCATACGAGCTAGACGCTCAGCAACTTGCGGTTCGACCGCCATATCGCTCTCAAAGAGGAGACGAAAGGCTTCGCCCTCTCGATTAATGAAATCAAAATATGCCGCGGTAGTTGCCTTGACGCGATCGCGATTATCTTTTTTGGATGAAACGGCGCGCTGGATTTCATAGACAAGGGAGTCGATATGAAGATCTAGGACGGCAAGATATAAATCAAGTTTTGAGGGAAAGTGTTGGTAGAGCACGGGTTTGCTGACGGCGGCGCGGTCTGCGATCTCATCCATCGCAGCGGCGTGGTAGCCAGCAGCGGTAAAGACTTCCAGCGCGGCTGCTAGCAATTGAGCTCGTCGCTCATCGCGCGGCAATCGGGCCTTGTTGATATCGATACTCATCAGGGCAATCGTAGGACTAGTTCGTCAAAAAGGTAAACCGAAACCTTGCTCTCGCGTTAGATTTATCTCATGGAATTTGCCCAGCGGTTATTACTTGTTCATGCCCATCCAGATGATGAAACCATCAATAATGGCGCGACGATGGCGAAATATGTCGCACAAGGAGCACATATAACTCTGGTGACATGTACCCGCGGGGAAGAGGGAGAAGTCCTCGTTCCGGAATTAGCTCATCTTGCGAGTTCACAGACCGATCAACTCGGCACACATCGGGAAGGCGAGATTGCTGATGCAATGCGCGAACTCGGCGTCACCGACCATCGTTTCTTGGGCGCTCCCGAGAAGAGATGGCGCGATAGCGGAATGATGGATACCGAGCCAAATAAACGTACAGATGTTTTCTGGCAAGCTGATCTTGATGAAGCGGCAATGGAACTTGTAAAAATAATTTTGGAGATTAAGCCACAAGTGCTAATTACATATGATGAATTCGGCGGTTATGGCCATCCAGATCACATTCAAGCTCATCGCGTTGCCATGCGAGCAGCCGAACTCGCAGCCGATCCTTCCGTTACTAATGGAGTTACCTGGGAGATCAGCAAGATTTATTGGAACACCATGCCCAAGTCAGTAATTGCGGAAGGCATGGCAAAGATGAAAGAGATCGGCTCAGATTTCTTTGGTGCCGAGTCGGTCGATGACCTTCCCTTTGTTAAGCCCGATGAACTTGTCACAGCAATGATTGATGGCACAGAGTTCGTAGATAAGAAGATGGCAGCTATGCGCGCGCATGCAACCCAAATAACATTGGATGGCCCCTTCTTCGCACTCTCCAATAACTTAGGAAATTCGGTCTGGGGTAACGAGTATTACACCTTGGTGAAGGGTGAAAAGTCTCCACCATTTGATGCAAAGGGACATGAGAGCGATCTCTTCGCGGGAATCTAATGCGGAACATAGCGCTCTCATTTTTTGCTGGAATCGTGCTCGGGTTTACTGGGACGGCGCTGCACAATGCCTTTTCACCGGTCGGGTTGATACTCGCAATTGTGGCCAGTTGGCTCGGCATCTGGTTAGTTGGGCGGGCATATGGATTGCGATCAGCAAAGCTGGCGGCGGCGCTTGGTTGGATAGCCGTTGTATATCGCGCCGGTACCCATGGCGCGAGTTATGAACTTTTAATCTTTGGAAATACCGCCGGAAACTTCTTTCTTATCACTGGCTTTATCGGAGTACTGCTTATCGCAGTTCTTCCCGCTGGTTAAAGCGAGGAATCTTTTACATCGACTCCAAGTTTTAATAATTCATCGCGCAATCGATCGCTCTCGGCAAAGTTCTTCTCGGCTCGAGCCTTGGCGCGGGCCACAATCATCGCTTCGACTTCGGAGGAGAGTTCGGTTCGAGTTGGAGCAACCGTAATATCCAGTGCCAGCACTTGATCTAGCGCTTTGAAGATAGTCGCCTTCTTTCCTGGCTCCATATCGCTCTTCTCGATCTCGCGTAAGTAGAGAATCGTCTTTGGGGTCTCAAGATCGCTGAGAATGAAGGCGAAAGCTTCTGAAATTTCTTCATCAGCAGCCGCGAATGGCGCCTTCGCCCAATCCTGATATTTCTCTCGCCATCTGGTAATGGTTGAATCCGCTGCTTTGAGCGAATCCCACGTCAGATTCATCTGACTTCGATATCGGTTTTCTAAGAAGGTAAGTCGCAGCGCAAGTGGATTAAGACCGCGTGAGATCAAATCTGAGACGAGAACAACATTTCCAGCGCTCTTAGACATCTTTCGACCTTCAAAGAGTAGATGTTCGCCATGTAGCCATAGGTCAACCACCTCTTGATTTTCCATCGCAGAGTTAGATTGAGCTCGCTCATTTTCGTGATGCGGAAAACGTAAATCGATTCCGCCGATATGTAAGTCGACATGTGAGCCAAGGTAATGCAACGACATGGCAGAGCATTCAATATGCCAACCAGGAAAACCATCTCCCCATGGTGATGGCCAAATCATCTGGGTTCGATTTCCGGCTGCCTTCCATAACGCCCAATCTGCATGAAAGCGCTTGGCACCATTCTCCACATATTCATAACGATGGCCAGGCTTAAGGTCTTTCAGCCTATTTCCACTCAGTTCACCGTAACCCGGGAAAGATTCTGCCGAAAAATAAACAGTCCCATCTTCGCCGACATATGCATTCTCGGAATCAATAAGTTGTGCAATCAGCTCCTGCATCATCTCGATTGACTGACTCGCTCGTGGATAGGCTCGGGCCGGAATTGCATTAAGCAAAGCTAAATCCTGATGAAATTTCGCCTCGTACTCTTGGGCAATCTCAAATGGATCGCGCGCCTTGAGTTTTGATTCCGAGAGCATTTTATCTTCAGCTAAATCTTCGCTCATGTGACCAACATCTGTGATGTTTTGAACTAGGTCCACTTTCAGGCCAGCAAAAATTAATGTGCGTTGCACCAAATCTGCTAGAAGAAATGTCCGAAGGTTTCCGACATGAGCATCTCGATAGACAGTGGGACCACAGCAGTAGATTCGAACGTTGCCGTTCTCGTCAGCGCCCACCTCGTGGCGTTCGGCGCTCTTGGTATCAAAGAGAGTTAGGCCGGTCTTCATGGGGCCACTCTAAAGCGATAGTTATGGTGAACGCGAAAACCCGAGGTGGAATATAAGTTAACGGCCTTGGTATTAGTGATATCCACCTGCAATGCGATTTTTTCAGCTCCGGAAATTTGAACACACTCACTTAACAGCGGCTTAGCCAGGCCGTGACCACGGAACTCATCTTTAATAAAAATTCGACTGATAACCGCCCAACCATCTGCGACCGCGACTCGGGCTGCGGCAATAGCTTGCTCACCTGCTTTAATCAGAAGGTAGTTCGCTGGATAACGCTCCATGATTCGAGCACCTGGTGAATTTCCTTGCACATCTAGCCACTGGTCCGTGAGGTCGGCGCTCGTGGCAAAGGAGAATCCGAGCGGAAGATCAATAAGCGGCACATCGCCGGCATCGGCAATCATTAAATGTGCCTCGACTGCTATCTCCCAGCCAGCCTGCTCCAGTGCCAGGTCGAGCTCGGCATAAGTTGGCAGCGGTACATGAATTGCCGGTCGAACCGCCCTTGATTTAAATTCTTTAATCGCGAAATTAAGTTCATCAACAAGGGGGAGTAGTGGCTCGCCCAAAGGCGCCCTGCCAGCGGGAAGAATGGAATTTGCGCGAAAGGTAAATCCTTCTGAGATTCGGTAGCGCCATCCGCCGTGCATGAAAGTTTCGAGCGCCGGCCAAGTTTTCTCTGCCGCGCTTTCTAATTCGGCAATCCGCATACTCGTTGGCTTACCAGTGCCAGCCTTCGCGCTGACCGGCAGAACTATCCGCCAGGCCGCGATCTCGGTGGGGTCGAACTCTTCTAGGGTTCCATCTTTCTTACGTATCGAACTTTGAGATTCCAATACGCCGAGTAGGTCGCGAAAGCCAGCGCCATCTGGAAGTCGCAGACGGATCGAGAGTCGAACCCCAACATGCTCTTGCTTGGGTGGCGCGATTAACTCCGCCATGTGTCAGACCTCCCGCCCATAACCTCGTAGGATTTACTCGAATTTAGGTACTCTAGTGCCACTGAGTAGAAGCATCGATAGGAGCTAGCCTGTGACATATGTAATTGCAGAACCATGCATCGATATTAAAGATAAGTCTTGTATCGAGGAGTGCCCGGTTGATTGCATCTACGAGGGCGATCGCATGCTCTATATCCAACCGGACGAGTGCGTGGACTGTGGTGCCTGTGAGCCGGTCTGCCCAGTAGAAGCTATTTATTATGAAGATGATGTCCCATCACAGTGGAAAGAGTTTGGCGGCATCGCCGGCGAGTTCTTCGTGGAGCTTGGTTCTCCTGGTGGCGCCAGCAAGGTCGGTCCAACAAATACTGACCATGCAAAAGTAAAGGCAATGCCTGCTAAATCTGGCGAGTAACGCTGAAACTTCCAGACTTTCCTTGGGATGCGTTGGCTCCATATGGGGCTCGCGCTAAAGAACATGTCGATGGCGCAATAGATCTTTCGCAAGGTACCCCAGTTGACCCAACTCCTGATTTCATTCAGGAGGCATTGCAAGCAGCCGCTGATTCACCAAGATACCCAGTCACAATTGGAACTCCCGAACTTCGCGCGGCAATGCGCGACTGGGCCATCAACACACTTGGAGTCACCGGAGATTTTGATGTTCTGCCAACAATAGGCTCCAAAGAACTTGTTGCACTGCTTCCGACAATTTTGCAATCTAAGAGTGTGATCTACCCAAAGATTGCATATCCAACATATTTAGTCGGAGCGATGATTGCCGGCGCTAAGCCGATCGAATCTGAAATCGATGCCACGACTTGGCCTGCCGCTGATTTGGTCTGGATTAACTCCCCATCAAATCCCACCGGCAGAATTGCGCCAGCGGAAGAGTTCCAGGCGGTTATAGATTATTCGCGCAAGACGGGGGCAGTCATCGCCAGCGATGAGTGTTACTTAGGCTTTCCGGCCGGAGCGCAGCAACCAATCTCAATCCTTAAAGTCGCAGCCGGAGAAAATAAAAATCTAATCGCAGTCCATTCGCTCTCCAAGCGCTCAAACCTGGCCGGATATCGCGCCGGCCTAATCATTGGTGACCCCGAAGTTATTGCAAAAATTTTAGAAGTTCGAAAACATGCCGGTTTGATGGTGCCGCTGCCTGTGCAACGAGCAATGACGGTTGCACTTGGTGATGAAGTACACGCGCTGAAACAAGCGGAGAAATATCGAGCCCGTCGGGCAGTTCTGCAACCCGCCTTAGAAAGCGCCGGCTTTAAAGTCGAATTTACCAATGCCGGTTTATATATCTGGTGTTCTCGCGGTGAGAGCGATTGGGATTCCATCGCTTGGCTGGCCGATTTAGGAATTCTCTGTACACCGGGACACTTTTATGGACCGGCAGGTGCACGGCATATTCGGGTTGCTTTAACCGCGAGCGACACCGACATTGAAAAGGCGGCAGATCGAATTGCTAAGGCGGGGCGCCCATGAGTTCCGCAATTTTGCTCGTAGGTGGAATGGGAACACGGCTACAACCACTCACGCTCTCTACGCCAAAGCCAATGCTCAACGTTGCCGGAGTTCCATTTACTGAGCACCAAATAGTGAAGGCGCGCGAAGCCGGTATTACCGAGATTGTTCTTGCCACCTCTTTTAAGGCCGAACTCTTCGAACCATATTTTGGAAACGGGGAGAAGTTCGGCATCTCCATTAAATATGCCGTGGAGAAGGAGCCGCTCGGCACTGGTGGTGCGATTCGAAATGCCGCTGCGATGCTTTCAGGGCAAGGCCCAGTAGCTATCTTCAATGGCGATGTTTTGAGCGCACATGACTTAGCCGGTCAGATCTCCTTTCACCAAAGCAATAAGGCAGATGTCACGCTCTATCTCACCGAAGTAGCTGATGCTCGAGCCTTCGGCGCAGTGGAATATGAGAGTGATTTTCGAGTCCGAGCTTTTAACGAAAAAATGGAGAACCCGCCCACCAATATGATTAATGCAGGTTGCTACATTTTCGCCCGCGAAGTAATCGACTCGATTCCAGAGAATGAAGTAATAAGCGTGGAGCGTCAAACCTTCCCAAAGTTGTTGGAGGAGCAGGCGCGGGTCTTTGCTTATGTGGACCGCAGTTATTGGTTGGATATTGGAACTCCGGCTGCATTGTTGAAAGCAACCAAAGATTTGCTGAGCGGGGCGATGTATTCCGCCGCCACTCCTGCCTTGACTGGTGGTTGCTATATCTCGCCTACGGCGAAAGTGGACTCGAGCGCAGAGATTGAGGCCGGCACCGTTATTGGGGCTGAGGCAATTGTGGAGGCGGGAGTTCGGCTCCAAGGCGCCGTGGTGGGCAAGGGAGCGAGAGTTGGAGCGCGATCCATACTTATTGATACCTTCATCGCCGATGGCGCAGTAGTTCCACCTGCCGTTATCGCCGAGAGCAACTTTCTCGGTTTTTAGCTGATTTCGGATGAAATTCCCATTTTTAACCCCCAAATCGCTTAAATTTCCCACTTTTTCTAGAATCTCACTTGACTTAAAGGGATTACATGCGTGTAATTCACCTATACAGCGAGCCTAAGAAGTAGGTAAGCCAAGCTTTGAGGAGCAACACAATGTCAGACTCGCGCCCAGCAGTATCTGCAATCGCACAAGGCCTGAGCCCAGCCGAGACCGTTGAACTCTCCTGGCAAGAGCGCGCACTCTGCGCCCAGACAGATCCAGAGGCCTTCTTCCCAGAGAAGGGCGGCTCGACCCGCGAAGCAAAGCGAGTCTGCCTCTCCTGTGATGTTCGCGGTGAGTGCTTGGAATACGCACTAGCTCATGACGAGCGCTTTGGTATCTGGGGTGGACTCTCCGAGCGTGAGCGTCGCCGCCTCAAGCGTCGCTCTGCTTAACCCGCTTACTCCCACTTTCTCTTATCTTTAGTCCAGAATTAGTAAATGGCGGATAACTTCTTTGTCACCGCAATCGTGGTTGCTCACGATGGTGCAACCTGGTTAACAGAAGGTATTGCCGCCCTCTATTCGCAATCCCATCCTATTGATCGCATCATTGCCGTAGATACCGGCTCGTTAGATAACTCGGCGAAACTTTTATCAAATGCCGGAATCAAAGTTCTCTCTGCTGATCGCTCAACTGGATTTGGCGATGCAATTAATCTGGCGCTTGCTGCAACTCCACAAATTGCTGAGAGTGAAAATGAACTGATTTGGATCCTTCATGATGATTGCGCGCCTTCACGCAACGTGCTGGAGAAACTTATTGAAGAGATAGTTGATCAACCGCAAGTTGCCATCGTCGGGCCAAAACTTCGTGGCTGGTATGACCGTCATCATCTACTTGAAGTAGGAATCAGCATTGCTGGTACTGGCGCTCGCTGGACCGGACTTGAGCGACGAGAGCAAGATCAGGGTCAACACGATGAGCCGAAGCAAGTGCTCGCTGTAAGCACCGCGGCGATGTTGGCACGGCGAGATATTTTTGAAGAACTTGGTGGGCTCGATCCTAACTTGGCCCTCTTTCGAGATGATGTCGATCTAGGTTGGCGCGCTCGCGTCGCCGGCTTCACAGTTAAGTGCGTCCCAGAGGCGCTGGTCTTTCACGTAGAAGCCGCGGCAAATGAACGGCGACCCATTGATGTCTCGGAAACTTATTTCCATCGTCCACTTTTACTAGACCGTCGAAATGCAGCTTATGTCCTGATGGCGAACTCATCCTTTCTACTCACGCCTTGGATTGCCCTCCAATTAATCACTACTGCATTTATTCGCGCCATTACCTTTCTGCTCGCAAAACTTCCAGGATATGCCGTTGATGAAATTGCCGCGGTAGGACTTTTACTCATCAAGCCAGGGGAGTTGTTGCGCGCAAGGCAAGAGCGCAAGAAAAAACGACTGCTATCTTCCAGGGTCATCAAGCCATTTATTCCACCTCGCTGGTCACAACTTCGACTGGGCTGGGAACATGCAGTTGAACTAATCCGCAATTGGATTCATCCAAATCGAGTAAGCCAAGAACTCGCGCAAGATATCGATGATGGCGACATTGCGACCTCGTACTCCGACATTGGGTTGATCGATGAATCCTTCGACGATGCCGATTTAGTTCCAGTCCGTAAAACTTCGCGGCTGCTCGTCTTAGCTAACCGACCACTCTTGGCCGGACTCGGCCTCACCTTTTTGATCTCACTCTTAGCTTCCAGACATAGGTGGGGCGATTTGAGTGGTGGAGCTTTAGCTTTAATTCCACACGGTGCTAGGGATTTACTTTCGCAATACGCCGACTCCTGGCACGCAGTTGGTATGGGTTCTGCTGCCCACACGCCACCATGGATTGCGGTACTAGGAATTGCCTCCTTATTTACTCTAGGAAGCGCCACCCTATTTGTCGCAACTCTCTTCCTGCTCACCCCAACTCTTGCCTTCTTTGTTATGTATCGCTCGAGTAAACGCGTTGGCTTAACTCCGATAGTCGCAGTTATTGCCGGACTGCTGTATGGCTTCTCACCAGTGATATGGAACAGCATCAATCAGGGTCGATTAGGAACGATAGTTGTTGCGCTGCTTGCTCCCACATTTTTCAGCCTCTCACCGCACCGAGCAATAGTGGAGATTAAGTCTTGGCGGAAGATTTATAGCTTGGCGCTATTTGCCAGCCTGATCGCCGCATTTTCAGCACCATTCCTGGCAATTTATACCGGCATCTATTTTCTGCTTTTAGTAATTCATCTCGTTGGTCGAAGGGGCGAGCTGCGGACGCTGGGCACCACCACTTTCTTTATGACCGCTGACCTTGGCGCTGCCAAGCGGTACTTTGCTAGCTTTCTCATCCCTTGGTTGCTTAACGCCCCATGGTCGCTCTCCTTACTTGTCCATCCCACTCAACTTCTACAAGATCCAGGATTTCCACTTGCTCAAGCGGGCGGTAGTTGGCAGATTCTCTTATTGAATCTGGGGTCGAATTCAGGAGTCCCTTGGTGGATTATCTCGCCACTTATTATTTTTCTGATTGTCACTCTGCTCAATCCAATTACTCGAAGTCAAGGGCTAATCGCGTCGATAATTCTTGGACTGGCGCTTTCACTCTCCACTACCCACATCTCCGGACATGGTGCAAGCGGAAATTATTGGAGCGGTACGTTAATAGTTTTTGTAGAAGTACTTGTGCTGGCTCCAGCACTAACAATTTTGAGTGATCTGATTCCAAACTTACGCACCTCATCAATTGGAATAGGGCACCTTGTAACTGGATTGACGGCATTGATTGCGATTTATTCAGTTCTACTCACATCGCTTTGGGCGGCAACTTTCGGCGCCTCCTCGATGGTGGCAGGTTCGCAAGATCAAATCATTCCGCCATTTGTCGCATCTCTTGCCGACACTCCAGGTCGTCCAAAGACGTTGGTAGTGAAAGAGACGAGTGGAGTTGCTACTTATTTTATTTCACGCGGAAATGACATGGTGCTGGGCGATCCGGACAATGTCGTAGCCCTGCCGACGAAGCTGGAAAGTGCAATCCAAGGTGCGCTCGATGGAACTTCACTCGATAGCAGCAAAGTTATTGGTGAATATGGAATTAAATATATTTTTATCAAGGCGCCCGCTAACCCAAATCTGGTTCGAACTATTGATGGCATCGGTGGGTATGTTCGAGGCTCGGCGACATCTGCGGGAATCATCTGGCGCGTACAAGGTGCACTCCCTCGAGTCTCCTTCACCGATATAAGTGGAAATACCTCGCAAATTTCGGCAAGCGATATCGGAGCTCAGGATGTAGTCAAAAGCGCTGGAATTGTCTCAGTCGCTGAGAAGTTCGATACTGGATGGCACCTCTTATTAAACGGATCGCCAGTCAAGGAGAGTGCTTCTGCAAACGGTGTTCCGCAATTTGTAATTAATACACCTGGAACTATTAACTTACTTCAGGATGGCACGAAGCGACGGGCGCTAATCTCACTCCAACTTATTGCCTTGTTGAGCGTAATTGTCTTGAGCTTGCCAGCTGGCCGCCGGCGCCGCGAACTCTCCATCGGAGAAGGCGAGAGTCAATGATGATAAATTTCAAAGATCGTTATAGCTCCCTCGACCTTCGCCTGATTATTGCCATCACCGCCCTTGCACTTGGAGTTGCGGGAGCTGCGTTATTTCCTAAGACCAATGAGTTACACCAACAAAGTTCGGCCGCATCGTTTCCAGCAGTGGCTTGTCCAAGTGTCACAACTGGAGCACAGGGTTATGCATATCTACCCTCATCGACGATAAAGGTCCGCAAAATCAAGAAGGGTTCTGTGATCAGCAAGCCTGCTCGCACATATCGTTACCCCATATCGGATCCATTGCTGGTTGATGGAAATGCGCAATCAACGATCTTTGCCGAGAGTGCAAATGGTTGGTGGGCATCATCGCTCTGTTCATCTGGTTTGCCCGATTCCTGGTTTGTCGGTGGCTCGGCTGGCTTATCAAGTAATGGTTATGTGGATCTGGTAAATAGCGGTTTAAGCGACTCCATAGTTGAGCTCACGGCTTTTGCACCGGCGGGAGCGCGCGCCGTAAATGCGGTAACGGTTCCCGCAAACTCCGAAGTTCGAGTTGCGCTAGATACCTTGGCACCTGGTGATGACTTAATCGCAGTGCACGCCCTGACTCGCTCAGGTCGTATAACGGCTTTTCTTTTCGAACTTCGAAAGAAAGGTTTAAGAA
>CAILWW010000025.1 GCA_903838035.1 uncultured Actinomycetes bacterium
GTTGTTCAATCTCGCGATTGGGAACACGGCGTATTTATGGGAGCAACCTTGTCTTCCGAGACAACAGCTGCCGCTACTGGTGAAGTCGGCGTAGTACGCCGCGATCCAATGGCGATGCTGCCCTTCATCGGATATCACGTCGGTGATTACCTCAAGCATTGGCTCAAGATCGGAAAGAGCGCAGATGCCTCCAAGCTGCCAAAGATCTTCTACGTCAACTGGTTCCGCCGCAGCTCTACCGGAAAATTCTTGTGGCCAGGATTCGGTGAGAACTCACGCGTTATCAAATGGGCGATTGAACAAATCGAAGGAGCCAATACATCTGTAGAAACTCCAATCGGCTTAGTCCCCGCACCTGGTGCGATCGATACCAACGGTCTCGATACATCAGCAGCAGATATGGCTGAAGTATCGGCGGTAAACCTTGATGAATGGCGCGCAGAAGTTCCATTGATTGAAGAGTGGTTTACCAAGATTGGCGCCAAGCTTCCAGAAGAGCTCGAGAGCGAATTTGCAGACTTGAAGGCTGCGCTTAAATAGCCTTCACTAAATAAAGTAATAATGCCGGTTCCCAAGGGGTGGGGCCGGCCTTATTACTAGTTACTTATTTTGGGTTACTTATTTAGGGCTGCGACTTGGCGAGCGAGTTCATCGCGAACATATTCAAGTTCACGAACTACATATTCGGTGATGTCACCAGTCTTTAAATGCTCTGGCAAAACATCCCAGGTGTAAGTCTCAATCTCAAGATGGGTAGAGAGTGGGGTACGTGCGTGGACGCGAAGGGCGTCATCAATACCTGAGCGCGTGGTTTGGAATGGTCCAAGATCCTTAAGGAATACCGGAACGTGGAAGTGGGTACGCCATTCGCGTGGTCCGGGATCCTGCTCCCACGCAGCAATTGCATCCTCCAGGTTGAGGAAGCGAGTGATGACACCATTTCGAAGTTCGGTGGTCTGAGAGAGATAAATAGTGCCGGTGTACTTCTTGAGCTCTTCCACAATCTCGGGCGTGACGTTATCCACGCGAAGGGCGGCCGCCTCTTGGAGTTTGAAGATGGGAATGCCCGCTTCCGAGAGCGCCTTGATGTCATCTGCGATTGATTCGAACTCAACGGATTGGTGGCAGATATCGAGGACGACGCCGAGATAGCGACGGACGGCTCCAAAGACTTCCGCTAAAGGCTGGCCGGAGTACTTCGAAATCTTCTCTGCCGCGGCAAGTGAATAAACCTTTTGTTGGAACCATTCGACGGTTTCTGGAATAGTTTCCAGGAAGCAATATGGCTCTGGTTCGACGGCAAGCTTGACGCGGTGGCCGGTCTTCTTTTCGAGCGTCATCAAGTGCGCAATCACGCGATAGATATTCTCATCAAATGCGGCGATGTACTCGGGAGTGGTTGCCTTTGGTCGATATGCAAGCGGCGCGGTTTGGATAGTTGGCTCAACCGATTGATCGGTTACCTCGGCCAAGATATCGGCAATATGCATGGTGTACTTGGTGCGCGCCTCTGTGGTCCAATCAGGTTCGTAGACTCGCTCCTTAACAATCTCGCCTTTGAAAGGGCCGTAAGGAAAAGCGTTAACGGTAAAGATGTACAACTCATTTTCGATCAGAAAATTCTTGAGCCATACCCGCTCTTCTGGCTTTGCGAGTAACTCTTCGACCGATGCATTTGCCAGGCGAAGTGAGACTCCCATTGGAGCATTGGGACTAAATCGCTTCTTAACCTCTGGAACATATGTCACCAGAGAGTTCTTCATATCAGGCCAGGTATCGCCCGGATGAACGAGAGTGGAGTAGGTCAGATGGCCATAGCCATTACCGAGATCCACGCTTACTTACCGTTGCCGATATGGTTGAAGGTAGAGGTGTTGAGGTGTGATTGGGAATCACGAGTGGTGTTGAGATATCCGCCGGTTGTGTAATAACGCTGTCCGGCAACTAATAGCTCTTCGGCAGGGAACTTGGTGATTACTTCGCAACCGGTTGCGGTTACAACAATCTCTTCTTCAATACGAGCTGCGCCCCAACCATCTTTAGCAGGCCA
>CAILWW010000026.1 GCA_903838035.1 uncultured Actinomycetes bacterium
CGACATCGCGCTCGTTAACCACGCCAGCCTCGACAACGCGCTCGTTAACCACGCCAGCCTCGACAACGCGCTCGTTAACCACGCCAGCCTCGACAACGCGCTCGTTAACCACGCCAGCCTTATTGGCGCTGTCAGTCATGTTCTCGGTTGCGATCTCCATAGGTGAATCTTTATGTTGGGCACTGACATTAGAAGTCAAACGTGCAAAGTTATCAACATCGATTATGTGACCGCCAGTCAAAGATCTCGTTGCGAAATAAGATATTTTTCACCGAGAGTGGATAAGCGTTTATACTTCGATCATGGATTATGACGGCATCAACCTATTGCTTGCTCAAATCAAGCAAGCCCACTTTGCTGCCTCTAAACTTTCTGATTCAGAATTCTCATCGACCTATGAAGTGAAATCCCTCGCGCGCAACTCCCTGAAATTCTCACTTGCGGAAATAGGTGCGGGCATCGCTAATGTCCCGGGCGAGGTGAAAAGTAGATATCCAAAAGTGAAATGGGAATTCTTTGAATCCATGCATAAAAATGCAGCGCTTGAAAATGATATTTCACTCAGCCCTCAATTCGCTGAACTAACCAAGTGGATTAATGGCGAACTCTCCCCAGCCTTAGAAAGTCTTCGTAAGTACCTGCTTTCTGCGCTATTGGATTAAACCTCGCCCCGAGCACTCCGCCTGAGCCCTTAGACTTATCCCATGTCCAAAGTCCTTGCATCCCTTCCAATCGGTGAGAAAGTCGGCATCGCCTTCTCTGGCGGCCTTGATACATCTGTAGCCGTCGCCTGGATGCGTGCCAAGGGTGCTGTTCCATATACATACACCGCAGACCTCGGCCAATACGACGAACCAGATATCGCCTCAGTTCCCGGCCGTGCGAAGGCTTACGGCGCCGAAGGATCGCGCCTAGTTGATTGCAAGAGCGCGCTGGTTGAAGAAGGTTTCGCTGCAATCGCTTGCGGTGCATTCCATATTCGTTCCGGCGGAAAGCAATATTTCAACACCACACCTCTTGGCCGCGCCGTCACCGGCACCATGTTGGTCCGCGCGATGTTGCAAGATGGCGTCTCTATTTGGGGCGATGGTTCGACTTATAAGGGCAATGACATCGAACGTTTTTATCGTTATGGACTTCTTGCCAACCCAAAGCTTCGCATCTACAAACCATGGCTCGATCAAGATTTCGTCACCGAACTTGGTGGCCGCAAAGAGATGTCGGAATGGCTCGTCGCACATAACCTTCCATATCGCGACAGCACCGAGAAGGCTTACTCCACCGATGCCAATATTCTTGGTGCAACTCACGAAGCCAAGCGCTTGGAACATCTCGACACATCCGTCGAACTCGTTGAGCCGATCATGGGCGTTCGTTTCTGGGATGAATCATTAAAGATTGCCTCCGAAGATGTAAAGATTGAATTCGTTCAAGGTCGCCCGGTTTCCATTAACGGCAAAGCGCTTGATGCGGTTGCGCTTATGGATGAGGCGAACAAGATTGGTGGCCGCCACGGACTTGGCATGGCTGATCAAATCGAAAATCGCATC
This sequence comes from uncultured Actinomycetes bacterium, assembly GCA_903838035.1. Taxonomy (GTDB): domain Bacteria; phylum Actinomycetota; class Actinomycetes; order Nanopelagicales; family Nanopelagicaceae; genus AAA044-D11. The sequence continues at coordinate 1,551 of CAILWW010000026.1, forward strand.
ATCGAAGCAAAGTCTCGTGGTATCTATGAAGCACCAGGAATGGCGCTGCTCTTTATTGCTTACGAACGTTTAATTTCCGCAATTCACAATGAGGACACCATCGCCAATTATCACGCCGAAGGTCGTCGCCTTGGACGTCTGCTCTACGAAGGTCGTTGGCTCGATCCACAATCGTTGATGCTGCGCGAATCTCTTCAACGTTGGGTTGCCTCCGCTGTCACCGGTGAGGTCACCATTCGCCTGCGTCGCGGTGATGATTACAGCATCATCAATACCACCGGCCCACACCTTTCCTACCACCCAGATAAGTTGTCGATGGAGCGGACAGAAGATGCCGCTTTCGGTCCCGGCGATCGCATCGGACAACTCACCATGCGTAACCTCGATATCGCTGATACCCGTGCCAAGCTGGAGATGTATGCCAGCCAAGGCCAGCTCGGGGATGGACAATTCCAGTTGATAAAGGAACTTGAAGCCGAATAAGTAATACGCTTTGAGTATGGCCACCATCGAAAAGCAAGTTCAAACTCATATCAACGTCCAACTCACTGAGCGCAATCGCCAAACAGCCTTCTTTCGCTGGATTCTGGTTGCACCGGTTGGAATTCTGCTTTACGCATTCTCCTCAATGATTCACACAGGCTTCTACGCCTCAGGACTAATTATCCTCCCTGTTGTGTTTGCGCTGCTCTTTCGCGGCATCTATCCAAGTTATGTTTTAACCTTCAATCACGCCCTTCTCGAATTTAACGCTCGCGTCGCTGCATATTCGCTGCTTCTTGTCGATGACTATCCATCCATCGAACGAAATCCCAATATTGCAGTTGTCATTCCAGATATTGAAGGTGGCGCTGCCCTAAGTCGCGGCCTGCCACTAATCAAGTGGTTGCTAGCCATTCCTCTTTATATTGTCGGCGCTATCTACTCATTAATCGCAGCCGTTTTCACAGTCTTTGCCTGGATTCATGTATCAATCACCGGTACCTATCCAGGTAGTGTTCTTAAGTTCGTGCTCGGAACCTTACAATTCTGGAATCGCGTAGTTGGCTACGCACTCTTACTTGTCACTGATGAGTACCCACCATTTACTTTGGAACTTAGATACTAAGTTTGCTATCCGTTAACGGTAGACATATCCGGGTATCGCTCGCCTTTAACTGCTCCAACAGGAGCTGCTTCATTAACTGCTGAGAGATCATCTGCCGTAAGTGAGACATCAACCGAAGCCGCATTCTCTTCTAGACGTGCAATCTTCCGAGTTCCCTGCCTGGGAGTTGGCTTGGACACGTCCGCAGACCCACGCCTGCATTCCTCGGGCTGACAGGGTCTTTAAGGCTCGATCGGCGTGCTCTGGGGCCACGACGGCCACCATACCGATGCCACAGTTCCAGGTGCGCTCCATATCGGATTGGGGTACTCCGCCAATCTGGGCCAGGAACTCCATCTCCAGGGGCAGGGACCAGGTGGCGCGCTCGTAGACGGCGGTGAGGCCGGCTGGGATGACGCGAGCGGTGTTCTCGGCGATCCCGCCACCGGTGATGTGAGAGATGGCATGAAGTTCGGCATCGAGCGCCTTATGAAGAGTCAGGCAATCCAAGGAATAGATCTCGGTGGGAGTGAGAAAAACTTCACCGGAAGATTTTCCGAGTTCTTGGATTTGGTAATCCAATGAAAGGTTCTGGCTCTTGATGATGTGGCGAACGAGTGAATAACCATTGGCGTGAAAACCAGAGGCGGGCATTGC
>CAILWW010000027.1 GCA_903838035.1 uncultured Actinomycetes bacterium
AAGTGCGTTGTGAGGGACTCGAACCCCCGACCCGGTGATTAAGAGTCACCTGCTCTACCAACTGAGCTAACAACGCGGGATATATAAAGTTTTTCGTGCGGAGCAGACCCTATCAGCGCCAGCGGCGGGCTGCAAAAACCCGGTCGAGGGTGGGTTGAGGGTTTCTAAAGTGTATCTCCACCGCGCTCAATGCTTGGCGCCGCTATCTTTATACCGGTCGTAGGAAGCTTGGATTTCTGCTTCGGCAGCGTCGTGCCCGACCCAGTCTCCGCCATGTACTTCTTTGCCTGGCTCGAGAGTTTTGTAAACTTCAAAGAAGTGCTTTATTTCTTCAAGTTCGTAATAAGGAACATCAGCTAAATCATTGAGATTTGATTTACGAATATCTCCGGCTGCAACGCAAAGCAGTTTGTCGTCGCCACCTTTCTCATCGGTCATGCGGAACATTCCGATAACGCGGCAGCTGACAACACAGCCAGGGAAAGTTGGTTCATCGAGCATGACGAGGGCATCGAGTGGATCGCCATCGTTAGAGAGAGTGTTCTTTACAAATCCATAGTCGTGCGGAAAGCGGGTCGCAGTAAAGAGCATGCGATCGAGGCGGACCTCGCCGGTGTCATGATTGATCTCGTATTTGTTGCGGCTGCCAGCTGGGATTTCGATAACGACATCGAAGATGGTTGGTTTTCCTGCTGTGCTCACTAATTAGCTCCCGACATCATTGTTAGAACTTTGGACAAGATTCCAAGAAAAGGTGGGGTGAGCGACGGGGCTCGAACCCGCGACATCTCGGACCACAACCGAGTGCTCTACCAGCTGAGCTACGCCCACCATGGATGGCCAATTGTACTTGAATTATTAATGAGCCCGGGCCGAGATTTCCCGCGTGAAAGGCCCGGATATTGAGAATTAATCCTTGGCGAAAATGGTGCTGCGGTAATAATCGAGCTCATCGATGGAGTCGCGGATATCGCCCAAGGCGCGGTGATTGCCGGTCTTTTTAGGGGCATTGAAATAGGTGCGCGGATACCAGCGGCGAGCGAGTTCTTTGATGGTCGATACATCGATAGTGCGATAGTGAAGGTAGGCGTTAAAGGCAGGCAGGTCGCGGGCAATAAATCCACGATCGACATAGACCGAGTTTCCGGCTAACGGTGATTTGCCGGCATCAGGGGCGTACTTTGCGAGGTATTCCAAGATTGCTTCCTCAGCCTGTGAGTGGGTAACGCCATTTGGAATCTCGGTAATCAGGCCGGAGGAGGTATGCATTTCACGGACGAAATCATTCATGCCATCGATGGCGGCTTGGTCGCATTTAATGACCAGGTCGACGCCTTCGCCAAGTACGTTGAGTTGGGCATCGGTGACCAAGACCGCGATTTCGACCAATGCATCTTTATTAAGGTCGAGCCCGGTCATCTCACAATCCACCCAAATCAGATTAGGGGAGTCGTTTTTACCGTTCTTGCTGTTGCTGGCCATGGTGCAAGGGTAACTGCTGGCGGAGGAGCGCTCGCACGGGATTTCACCGTTCGTTCACCATTTCGTAACCTTTTTCGCACTTAAAAGCCCTCACCTTTAACGAGGATAGCCCCATGTCAGCCACCCAGGTCATGCCGCCTGCCTCGCCAAATTCCAGCGAAATTCCCGCAAAGCGAACTCTTACAACCAAGCCACGTTTCTCGGACAAGGTCTTTCGTGGAGTTGTCACTGGTGGCGGACTTTCATCGCTAATTATTCTTGGCTTAATTTTGGGATACCTGCTCTATCAAGGTTATTCAACGCTGCACAGCGAAGGTTTCAAATTCATTACTGGCAGCGATTGGCATGCAGTAATCGACGATAACGGCGTCTTTGATCCCAAGAACTCACATTTTGGTCTAGCTGCGATGTTAATCGGAACGCTTGTTATTGCAACGATTGCGGTCTGCATCGGAGTACCAATTTCAGTTGGCGCGGCAATCTACTTAACTTTCTACGCCCCAAACTCCATTAAGAAGTTCATGGTCGCGCTGATCGATTTAATGGCAGCCTTCCCATCAATCCTCTTTGGTCTCTGGGGATTCTTTGTTCTGGAATCGAGTGGCGAGTATTGGGCGCGATTGCTCCATAAATATCTGGGCTTTATTCCTTTCTTTAAAATGGAAGTCCCTTACTATTCGCGCTCGCCATTTATTGCCGGGCTTGTTCTTGCCATCATGATTATTCCTATTGTTACTTCAATCTCGCGCGAAATATTCTCGCAAACGCCATTGGATCGCATCCAAGCTGCATATGCACTTGGTGCTACTCGTTGGGCGATGATTCGCGCGGTTGCATTTCCTTATGCACGTTCCGGAGTTATCGGTGGAGCGATGCTCGGCCTTGGTCGCGCTATGGGAGAGACCGTCGCTGTTTACACAGTGCTTAATATCGTTTATCAGGTGAACTGGCATGTACTCATCAGCGCCGGTGGAAACGTCGCCTCGATGATTCTGCAGAAATTTGGTGAGGCAAGTCCGGCTGAGGTTAAAGCCTTGATGGCTGCAGGATTGATTCTCTTTATCGTTACTCTGATTATCAATAGCTTGGCAGATTTGATTGTTGCCCGCGCTGGAAAGAGTGGCCGCTAATGTCACAGACCATAGTTCCGGCAAACACAACCCCAAAGCCAGCAAAACCATGGGCGGCATCAAGCAAAGATCGAATTGAACTTGCCCTGCAATTTATTGCCGCAATTGCTATTTCTTATCTGATCGTCGCCGTGACTGCGATGAAGGGAAAGCTGGCCTACGTAACTATCTTCTTCCTCGCCTTTATCGTTATTGATTTCGCCGTGAACTACATCCGTCGCGGCGCACCTGCGGCAAAGGATGCGCTCTTCCGGGGATTTGTTACCGGCGCGGTATTTGTAGCCGTCACTCCCATCGTCAGTATCTTGCTCACAGTTGTCGTACGCGGCTATAAAGGAATTCATCCAAATATCTTCTTTAAAGATATGCACTCCACAACGCTTAACGATGCTGTGACTCAAGGCGGACTACTCCACGCAGTTATCGGAACAGTATTGATGGTGGCTTTTGCAATGGCTATCAGCGTTCCTATCGGAATTCTGACCGCAATTTATTTAACGGAAATTAAAGGTCGATTCGCTCGTCCAATTAAATTCCTGGTTCAGGCAATGTCTGGCGTTCCTTCCATTGTGGCTGGACTTTTCATTCTCGCCGCCATCGTTTATCCATTTACTAAAAATTACAATGGCATTGAGGGCTCGCTCGCACTTGCGATCTTGATGATTCCAACTGTCGCCCGAACCTCCGAGGAAGTTTTACTTCTCATCCCAGGTGATCTTCGGGAAGCTGGTGTGGCGCTTGGTGGAACCCAATGGCGCACCGTCATGATGGTGGTTGTTCCAGCTGCCAAGAGTGGACTGATCACCGCCATGATTTTGGGCGTGGCTCGCATTGCTGGCGAAACCGCGCCACTCGTACTTCTCACCGGTGGCGGAGATACCACCAACTACAACATGTTTAAAGGCCCGATGGGTTCCCTTCCGTATTACATCTGGAAGGGCTTTAATAATGGCACTGATCAATCAGTGACCAGAGCGTGGGCGGGAATTTTTGTGCTCCTTGTTATGGTGCTAGTTCTTTTCGGAGCAGCTCGTTATTTAGGAAATCGAAAGGTCGGTAAGTGACCATGGCAGAGAATGAGAATGAGCCGATTGAGAATGAGAGAGAGAACATGGATAAGACAGAGATAGCTCCATCCTCGCTTGCGGGAATTGCAGCCGGACATCAACCAAAAACCCCCGGCAGCAATGTGATGGGTGTTGGCCTTGAAGCTCGCGGCGTACATGCCTGGTTCGGCGAGAAGCACGCGCTCTCCAATGTTTCACTCGACTTCTGGCCAGGCACTGTCACTGCGCTCATCGGTCCTTCTGGTTGCGGTAAGTCAACATTTATTCGCACGCTCAACCGGATGCACGAGTTCATTCCGACCGCAGCGATGGCAGGTGAAGTTCTGCTTAATGGTGAAGATATTTATGCCCCAGGCGTGGATGTCACCAAGATTCGCCTTAAGGTCGGCATGGTTTTCCAGAAGCCAAATCCATTTCCTTCAATGACAATTGCTGAGAATGTATTGGCTGGTCTCAAGCTTGCTCAGCTCAAGAGCGAGAATAAAGATGACTTACTTGAAGAATGTCTCGAGCGCGCAGGTTTGTGGTCAGAGGTTAAGGATCGCCTCAACACTTATGGCGGCGCACTTTCTGGAGGCCAACAACAACGTCTCTGCATTGCCCGTTCGCTGGCAGTGCGCCCACAAGTGCTCTTGATGGATGAGCCTTGTTCCGCCCTCGACCCAGGTTCAACCCTAAAGATTGAAGAGACCATCTCGCACTTGTCATCATCGGTCACCATCATCATTGTGACCCATAATATGCAACAAGCTGCCCGCGTCTCTGATTACACCGCCTTCTTCCTCTCTGCCGGTGGCCCAGGCCAGATGGTGGAGGTCGGACCTACAAACGAGATCTTCTCTCGTCCGAAAGATAAGCGCACCGAGGACTACGTGACAGGGCGTTTTGGTTAACCATTTGTTCACTTTGCTCATGGCTGCCGTTCACCGTTTGGTGGGCGGCAGTTTCTCTTTACTCCATAAGTTTCACCTTACAAACGTCAGTTCTTAGCTCTCTGTCGTAGAGAGTTAATTATGAAAGGAAGTCCATGAAGGTTTCACGTTCACTTAAGGTCGCAGCAGCAGCTGTCGTCCTTGCAGTAGGCGCAGCACAAGGTGCATCTGCAGCAGTATCAATTACCGGTGGCGGCTCATCATTTGCTGCACCATTGATCAACGCCTGCAAGGTCGATTACCAGACCTCATCTGGCAACACAGTTACATACACAACTTCCTCTTCAGGCACAGGCCAGACCAACACCAATAACGGTATTGGCGATTTCAACTTCTCAGATTCTGCTTACACATCAACAAAGGCAACAGTTATCCACGTTCCAGTCGTAGCTGCTCCAATTGCAGTTGGCTACAACCTTCCAGGAACAAAGGATCTCTACCTTTCACAGAAGACACTTTCAGATATCTTCGCTGGTGTTGTCACCAAGTGGAATGACCCAGAGATCGCTGCTGATAACAACGGAAAGACCACAAAGGTCTACTTCAAGGTCGATGCAAATGGTGCTCCAGTAAAGGGTGCAGATGGAAAGAACGTTGTTCTTAAGACTGCAGTAGTAAATCGTTACTACACACTTCCAAACGAGACCATCAAGATCGTTGCTCGTTCTGATGCTTCCGGTACAACTGCAAACTTTGTTAAGTTGTTCAACAAGCAATTCCCAACACTTTGGTCAAAGGCTAACGACAAGACATTCCTCAATGACTTCCCAGGAAATGTCAACGCACCTGCAAACCTCGGTCGCATTCAAACAGCGAGCGGATCTGCTGGAGTTGCAGCAACAATGAAGAAGACCGCATTCTCAATCGGATACTTTGAATCTTCATACGCAACCGGAAACCTCCGCGCTGCTCTCATCGGAAATGCAAATGGCGACTTCGCTGCTCCAGATGCAGCCGGTACCTCAGCATTCCTTGGTTCTGCGACAGCAACAGCTGATGGAAAGCTCACCTTCGATTACGCAACAAAGACACCTGGTGCATACCCACTAGGAATCGTCTCTTACGCACTCGTTGACTCAGCATCTACAGGTGCAAATGCAAAGGCTGCTAAGGATTTCTTGACCTACGTCCTTTCAGCTGATTGCCCAAACAAGAACGCTTCACTCGGATACGCAGCAATCTCAGGCGCCTTGCTCGCCTTGGATAACAAGTTGCTCGCATCTTGGAAGGCTTAATCTAGAGATAGATCAAGCTAACTAATAGCTACAGAAAAAACCGGGCTTATGAGGGTAAGCCCGGTTTTTTTCTGCCCGAAAATAGTTGGGAAGTAAGTGGATTAAAGCAATGCGCGCCTGGCAGGAATCGAACCTGCGACAACCCGCTTAGAAGGCGGGTGCTCTATCCGACTGAGCTACAGGCGCATTACTGAGGTTTTCTCCCTCATGGTGCAGTCTACCGAGAGCAAGCAATAGACTCTCTCACTATGGCCGAGTTCATTTACACGATGAAAAAGGCGCGTAAAGCGCATGGTGACAAGGTAATTCTGGACGATGTCACTTTGATGTTTCTTCCAGGTGCCAAGATTGGTGTGGTCGGCCCTAACGGCGCCGGTAAATCCACCGTACTTAAGATTATGGCGGGGCTCGAACAGCCTTCCAACGGCGAGGCCTTCCTCTCTCCTGGTTATTCAGTCGGCATCTTGATGCAGGAACCAATCCTGGATGAAACCAAGAACGTTCTGGAAAATGTGCAAGAGGGCGTTGCCGAGACGATGGCATTGATGGCTCGCTTCAATCAAATCTCAGAAGAGATGGCAAACCCAGATGCAGATTACGACTCATTGCTAGCCGAGATGGGAACGCTGCAAGAACAACTCGATCACCGAAATGCTTGGGATCTGGATTCTCAACTTGAGCAGGCGATGGATGCACTTCGTTGTCCACCACAAGATGCCGATGTATCCGTTCTCTCTGGCGGCGAGAAGCGTCGCGTTGCGCTCTGCAAGCTCCTATTGCAACAACCAGATCTCCTGCTCCTAGATGAGCCCACCAACCACCTTGATGCTGAATCAGTTCTCTGGCTCGAGCAACATCTCTCTAAGTATCCCGGCACCGTCGTAGCGATTACCCACGATAGATACTTCCTCGACAATGTTGCGGAATGGATTCTTGAACTCGATCGAGGTCGCGCATTTCCTTACGAGGGCAACTACTCGACCTATTTGGAGACAAAGGCAACTCGTCTCAAAATTGAAGGACAGAAAGATGCCAAGCGCGCAAAGCGTTTAGCCGAAGAGCTCGAGTGGGTTCGCATGAACTCCAAGGGTCGCCAAGTTAAATCCAAGGCACGTCTGGCCCGATATGAAGAGATGGCGGCCGAAGCCGAGAAGACTCGCAAATTGGATTTCGAAGAGATTCAAATTCCACCAGGCCCACGCCTAGGAAATGTGGTGGTCGAGGTAGAACATTTGAAGAAGGGCTTTGGCGAGCGTCTGCTCATCGATGATCTCTCCTTTACTTTGCCGCGTAACGGAATTGTTGGTGTGATCGGACCTAACGGCGCCGGTAAGACCACGCTCTTTAAAACCATTCTTGGTATGGAACAACCCGACAGCGGCACGGTAAAGATTGGCGAGACAGTAAAAATCTCATATGTCGATCAGTCACGTGGCGGTATCGATCCTAAGAAGTCTTTGTGGGAAGTTGTCTCTGACGGTTTGGACTTTATGAAGGTCGGCAATGTCGAAATGCCATCTCGCGCATATGTTTCAGCCTTTGGTTTTAAAGGCCCTGATCAACAGAAGCCGGCTGGTGTTCTCTCAGGTGGAGAGCGCAACCGCCTTAACTTGGCGCTGACGCTCAAAATGGGTGGAAACCTTTTGCTACTCGATGAGCCCACCAACGATCTCGATGTGGAAACGCTCGGTTCACTTGAAAATGCCTTGCTCGAATTTCCAGGTTGCGCCGTCGTGATCTCTCACGATCGCTGGTTCCTGGATCGCATCGCTACTCACATCTTGGCTTATGAAGGTGATTCGCAATGGTTCTGGTTTGAAGGAAACTTCGAATCATATGAAGAGAACAAGATTGCCCGCCTTGGTGCAGAAGCGGCTCGTCCGCATCGCGTTACATATCGAAAGCTCACTCGTTAATGCGATTCAAAGGTTCGATTTATGTGCGCTGGGCTGACCTCGATCAGTTCGGACATGTAAATAATGCCAACTACCTAACTTTCATACAGGAAGTTAGGGCTGACTTTATTTGGTACTCACGGATTGCGCGCGGAATTGAACCCATCATCCCTGACATGGTGGTTGCAAAGGCCGAGTTGGATTACCTCATCCCGATCTACGATTCTGGCTTTAATCTCGATGTTGAAATTTGGGTCTCGAAAATTGGCAACGCCTCCTTTGATCTCAGTTATGAATTGCGATCCGATAAAGGCCTGCACGCCCGCGCCAAAACAGTTCAGGTCGCAGTCGACCTAGAGACAAAGAAGTCTCGCCGCATCACACCGCATGAGAAAGAGATGCTCGCCGAGTATCTTGAGGAGCAGGAATGACATCTACATCGACAACTTATTTCGTCGGAGCGCGTTCAGAGCGTCCATGGTGGCGCGATGCGGTTACCTATCAAATTTATCCACGTTCTTATGCTGATGCCAACGGCGATGGCAAGGGCGATATCGAGGGCATTCGTTCCCGACTTCCATACCTCAAGAAGTTAGGTATTGATGCCATCTGGATTTCTCCTTGGTATCCATCACCTCAAAAGGATCATGGATATGACGTCTCTGATTACATGGATATCGAACCAGATTACGGAACTTTGGAAGATGCCAAACGATTTATCGATGAGGCCCACGCACTCGGAATTAAAGTCATTGCCGATATCGTTCCGAATCACTCCTCGGATCAACATGAGTGGTTTCAAGAAGCACTGAAATCGCCGCCTGGTTCACCTGCTCGCGCGCGTTATATCTTCCGCGAAGGCAAGGGCGAGAATGGCGAACTTCCACCAAACAATTGGGAAGGCATTTTTGGTGGTCCGGCATGGGAGCGCATAACAGAAGCCGATGGAAAGCCAGGTCAATGGTACTTGCACCTTTTTGCAGTTGAACAACCAGATTTTGATTGGAAAAACCCGGAAGTACATGAGTATTTTGAAAAGGTTCTGCGTTTCTGGCTCGATCTTGGCATTGATGGATTCCGTATTGATGTGGCCCACGGAATGATTAAGGCGGAAGGCCTTCCTGATGTAACTGAAGAGGTTGAATTACTTGGAACTCAGTTAATGCCGTTTTGGGATCAAGATGGTGTTCACGATATCTATCGCCATTGGCGCAAGATCTTTGATTCCTATCCCGGCGATCGTATGGCCGTTGCCGAAGCATGGGCACCTACCCCTGCGCGCATCGCGCGATATGTGCGACCAGATGAACTCGCAAACTCTTTCAACTTCACCTTTTTAGATAGCCTCTGGAATGTAGATGCACTAAAAAAGGCGATTGATGGCTCTATTGAAGAACTTCATAAAGTTGGAGCACCTGCTTCTTGGGTATTTAACAATCATGATGTCACTCGTTCGGTGATGCGCTTTGCCCAAGGCCTTAAAGGTGGGGGAGTTTCAACTCCGCAAGAGCGTTATGGAGATATCGCAAAGTTCGATGCTGAACTTGGCGTAAAGCGTGCCCGCGCTGGCGCGCTCTTGATGCTCGCACTTCCGGGCGGTGCTTATATCTACCAGGGCGAAGAGCTTGGATTACCCGAGGTCTATGACATTCCAAAAGATCGTCTGACCGATCCACGTTACAAGTTGAGTGGATACAAAGACACTGGTCGCGATGGTTGCCGAGTTCCAATTCCTTGGACCGTCTCGGATAAGGGCTCACATGGTTTCTCCACAAATCTCTCGCTCGGCCGCTCGGATTCCTGGCTGCCAGAGCCAACTTGGTGGGGCAACTACGCAGCCGAGAAGCAAGAGAACGATGAAAATTCCACGCTCAATATTTATCGCCGCGCATTAGCCGCTCGGAAAGAGTTGTCGATGCTTGGTGATGGCACCATGGAGTGGATCGAAGCAGGAGCAGATGTGCTCGCCTTCTCCCGCACCGATCAAGCAACTGGCAAGCGCTTTGCTTGTTACGTTAACTTCGGTGCGCCAATTGCAATTCCGACCGGTGAAGTAATTCTCGCAAGCTCACCTCCTACCGGAGATGTGCTACCCAGCGATACAACTATTTGGCTGCATATCTAAATGAGTCGTATTTCAGCAGGAGCCAGCAAGAAGAGATATGTTCATCCGGCTTGGATAGCAGCCGCAATAACATTTCTGACCTTGGTTGCGACTGCCGGATTTAGATCTGCGCCTTCGATTCTGATCGTTCCGCTGCAAGATGCCTTTGGTTGGCGGCGCGACAGCATCTCGCTGGCTATCAGCGTCAACGTTCTCCTCTTTGGACTCACTGCTCCATTTGCAGCAGCGCTGATGGAACGTTTTGGCATTCGCAGAGTAGTGATGTCGGCTCTGACCGTTGTTGGCACAGGAGCGCTCTCCACCATTTGGATTACCAAGCCGTGGCACTTAGTCGCGCTTTGGGGAGTTGTTGTTGGCGTTGGAACAGGTTCCATGGCTTTGGTATTTGCAGCATCGGTTGCAAATCGTTGGTTTATTAAACACCGCGGACTTGTGATGGGCGGACTTACCGCTGCAACCGCAACAGGTCAGCTTATTTTTCTGCCTGGGCTTTCTTCCCTGGTCTTACATCACGGTTGGAAATCAGTATCCATAACGGTCGCCTGTGGCGCCTTTGTGATGGTTCCGCTGGTGGGAATATTCTTAAAAGAACGTCCATCTGCAGCCGGCGTTGCTCCATATGGAGCCGATGAATCGTGGCAAGAACCAATCATTATCAAACGCAACGCTGGCCGGGAGGCGATTGAATCGCTCAAAGCAGCAGTCAAGGTTCGCGACTTTTGGTACTTGGTCGGCTCCTTCTTTGTCTGCGGATTATCTACTAGCGGATTGATTGGCACGCACTTTATTCCAGCAGCCCATGACCATGGACTTTCAGAAGTAACCGCAGCAAGTTTACTTGCGCTAGTTGGCGTCTTTGATGTGATTGGAACGTTGAGTTCTGGTTGGCTCACCGATCGCATTGATCCTCGAAAGTTGCTCTTCTTCTATTACTTCTTCCGCGGACTCTCGCTCTTTCTTCTTCCCTCAATTCTCTTCTCATCGATTCATGCATCGACTCTGGTCTTTGTCGTCTTCTACGGGCTGGACTGGGTAGCCACAGTTCCACCAACCGTTGTTCTCTGCCGCCGAGTTCTTGGGCCAGATCGCGGGACTGTTGTTTATGGTTGGGTCTTTGCCGCTCACCAAATCGGCGGCTCTATTGCCGCATATGCGGCAGCGGTCATGCGCGTCCACTTTGGAAATTACGCACTCGCCTTCTACCTGACCGGAATTCTCTGTGTTGTTACCTCCTACTTTGTGTTGCAAATTGGTGACGGAGTTTTTGGAAATAAGAAGGAAGCAGTAAGTGTCTAACGAACACTCCGGAAATGAGCGCCCTCCCGTCGAGGCGAATTTCTATGAGAAGATGGGTGGGGCGCCAACCTTTGCACTCATCACAGATAAGTTTTATGAAGCGGTAGCGCAAGATCTGATTTTGGCTCCGATGTATCCGGCGCGAGATATGGAAGGTGCGAAAGAGCGACTTCGTTTATTCCTTGAACAATATTGGGGCGGACCCACGACTTATACCGAGACTCGAGGTCATCCACGACTTCGCATGCGTCATGCCGGATTTCCGATTGATAGCGCGGCTCATGATGCTTGGCTTAATTGCATGCATGGAGCTGTGATTGATCTGCCGATTGCCGAGGAGTTAAAAGAAGAACTCTGGACATATTTTCAATATGCCGCGCACTCTATGAAAAATATTGCGGATGGTCCCAGTCTTTAGTTGGTGAAAACTTCTAGTGCTTGGGTTGTGACTTATTTCCGAGCTTGAGAATTTCACCGTTGCGCAAGTACCAAAGAGTTCCATCGTCGCTTCTCACGGTGGTGATTCGCAGTCCTACTGATTCCACCAGGCCCTTGACTTCAAACATTTCTACTTCATCGCCAACGCCGAATTGATCTTCAATCAACATAAAAATTCCAGCGAGCACATCACGAACGATGGTCTGTGCGCCAAGGCCAAGTGCCACACCGATAACTCCAGCCGATGCAACAAGTGGTCCGAGGTTTAGGCCGAACTCGCTCATCACCATAGTTCCGGCGATCAGCCAAATGGTGGCGGTCATGGCAGAGCGAAGAACAGTGCCGGCGGTCTTTGCGCGTTCGCGTTGGCGAGCAAGTCCACGCTTTGGGCCAGGGACAAAGTCGGCTTCGGCGATTCGGTTCATCGCGCGATTGATGGCGCGCGAGCCCAACTTCTGAATGGCAAAGGCGATAGCGATGATGGCCAAAATATGGAGTGGGGCGCCGGAGAACCAGCTCCATGCGCTCTTGAGGTGGGTATTTACAGTTAAGGCCGAATTCATAGGCAAGACGTTACAGAAAATTCACCAAAAATGAGGGCCATTCTCACCTTCAAGGTGCAGTATTTACCAGTAACAACGGCCCCAGCCAGGGGTCGCTTCCCAAGAGGAGTACGACAGGGTGCAACAGACGCTAGTTCTGAACGCCACCTATGAGCCACTAGGTGTCGTGTCAGAGAGACGAGCCTTAATACTTGTGCTCAATTCCCGCGCCACTATTGTTCAAGAGTCCGAGAATGTTCTGCATTACGCCGGCGGAGATTTAACCCTTCCTTCCGTTATTAAACTCGTTAAATTCGTTCGCATTCCTTATCGTCATTCGGTTCCACTCTCACGTCGCGCCCTCTTTGCTCGCGATGGCGGTCGCTGCGTGTATTGCAGCGCACCTGCGGCCTCGATTGATCACGTTCTTCCTCGCAGTCGTGGTGGCGCACATGCTTGGGAGAATGTTGTCTCTGCTTGCCATAAATGCAATCACGCCAAGGCTGATAAAACGCTCAAGGAATTGGGATGGAAGTTACGTCACATTCCTCGTGAACCCGTCGGTGCTGCCTGGAGAATTCTTGGAACTGGACGACCTGATTCGCGTTGGGCTCAGTACCTAGCGCCATTTGGCGATACAGTGGCAATTGCCTAAAGTTTTTCCCATAGAATTACGCCCATGATTCACCACATGTTGAACCTTGCGATTAATCAAGAAGCCGGCGCGAACCCAGGAACACCTTTGCAATTTGGAAAGGCGCTGCTCTGGTTTGTGGGCGGACCAATCGCGCTCTTTGCTGCGATTACCTTTGTTGTACTTATCTCAAGTGCAGAGCGGAAGAAGAAATCTTCCACTCTGACTCATATTGAATAGGAATTAATTACTTATCTTTATCCTGAGCACGGAGCGCGCGCTCTAAGCCTTCCTTCGCCTCATTAACAAAGCGGCGAAGTGCAGCTGGTGCATCCTTACCAGCTCCGTTTAACCAAGCCTCGGTCTTTGCCACAGTTTCGGGAGTGCTGACTGCAATTGGATACATCATCTCGGCAAAGGTGCTTCCAGTTTCAAATCCCTGACTCCAAGCCGGGATCAGCTCTTGGAAATAGGAATCCACAAACTCGGCGATGAGATTGCGATGTGAGATCGATTGGAATCCGGTAATACTTCTGGCGCGAATCGAGTTGCCAGTCGCTGGGTCGATGATGACCTTCCAGGCGTTTTTCTTCGCTTCCAAGTTTGGAAGTGTTGCTAGTGCTTGGGCGTATGACTCTTCGCCAGTCTTGGTCTTATCGCGAGCGAGTTCGGCATCAAGTTCGCTCTTTCCAAATACGCCGAGGTCATTCAAGGCAATCACGAAGAACCAGCGCAGATCAGCATCGACCTTAAGACCCGGGAGTTTTCCATCCAGCAGCGCCTTAATACGTTCGATATGTTCTGGTGAGGAGGCAAAGCTGGTAAAGGATTTTGCAAATTGCAATTGGTGATCGCTACCTGCTTCGGCTGATGCAAGTAAGCCCGCGAAGGTATCGGCCAACTTAGAACGAAGTGCATCGCGCTTTGTTGG
>CAILWW010000028.1 GCA_903838035.1 uncultured Actinomycetes bacterium
CAATTTAGCGCAGCCCAAAAATAAGTAATTCTGTAAAACTATTGGCAACGCCATTCCGGTCGGGCAGAATTCACAAGTTGGAAAATCCAGCGCCCTTTGAAAGGAATACTCAATGAAGAAGTTTTCACGTCTTGGCGTGGTTGCTGTCTCTTCTGCAATTGCCATCTCTGGAGTAAGCGCAGTAGTTGTTGCTTCTCCTGCAAACGCAGCAGCTTGCACAGGCACAGTCGCCATCATGGCACCTCTTACAGGTGGTGTTGCATTTATCGGTGTAGAGCAAGATAACTTTGCAAAGCTTGCAATCACTGACTACAACAAAGCAAATGGTTCAACATTTGTTGCTAAGGATTACGACACCCAACTTGATGCTGCTCAGGCAAGCACCCAGGCTCCAAATGTGATCGCAGATAAGACAACTGTTGGTCTCGTCGGTCCTGCCGGTAGCCAAGAAGTTCTTGCAATTGGTGGATTGCTCGGTGCAAATAACATCGCACTCGTAAGCCCATCTGCTACTCGCACCAACCTCACCGCCGGAACATTCCCTTCATTCTTCCGCGTTGTTCCAAATGACGGACAACAAGGCCCTGGCGATGCTCAGTACATGGTCAAGACACTCAAGGCAAAGAGCGTTGCTGTCATAGAAGAGAAGACTGCTTACGGAACTGGTCTTGCAACTGCTGTAATGGATGAGCTCAAGAAGCTCAAGGTCACAGCCACAAAGTTCTCGGTCAATGAGAAGGGCGCAGATTACGCTTCAGTAGTCACACGTATCTCAAAGAGCGCTGACTTTGTCTTCGTAACATTCCAGGATGCTTCCAAGTCTCAGACTGTTGCCCAAGAATTGATCAAGCAGAAGAAGAAGGCCGTTGTCTTCGGTTCTGATGGATCAGATCAGCCAACATTTAAGACAAAGGGTGCATACCTTTCATCTTTCGCTCCAGATATCAAGGGCATCGCATCTGATGCTGCAATCATCGAGGAGTACAAGAGCACCTACAACAAGACCGCTGGCGACATCACAACATTTGGACCCCCTGCATACGCAGCCGCCCAAACAATCGTTGAGGCAGCTGGTCGTGTTTGCGCAGCCGGAAAGACTGCAGATGCAGCCTCTACTTTGGCTGAAATGGCTAAGACAAATATCAAGAACTCAATCTTGGGTGGACCACTTTCCTTCACCGCAACTGGTGACGTTAAGGGTGGACGTTTCTACGTCTACCAAATCCAAGCTGATGGAAGCCGCAAGCTAATCGGCTAACATCAAAGAAATACTCGAAGTAAGTGGTGATGATTTATTCATCACCACTTACTCCATGTAAGTAGATAATTTTTTATGGAAGGCAAACATGGGATATCTCGGGCAACAGCTCGTAAATGGCCTCACCCTCGGTGGTATATATGCTCTAATCGCACTTGGTTATTCACTGGTCTACGGAGTACTACAAATCCTGAACTTCGCACACGGTGATGTTTACATGGTCGGCGCATTTATCGGATATTTCGTAGAAATCGCGCTCGGCGGTCCTTCTCATACAAAAGTTCCAGTGCCGGTAATGATTTTTATTATGTTTGCCGTATCGATGATAGGTACTGGTTTGCTCGGCATTGTTATCGAAAGATTTGCTTATCGTCCGCTTCGTAA
Source organism: uncultured Actinomycetes bacterium (assembly GCA_903838035.1). Lineage (GTDB taxonomy): Bacteria > Actinomycetota > Actinomycetes > Nanopelagicales > Nanopelagicaceae > AAA044-D11. Next base: position 1,643 of record CAILWW010000028.1, read on the forward strand.
ATCAAGCCGGATTGCACCTTTAATTAGCGCGCTCGGGGTTTCCATTCTCTTACAAAATGCCGCGCTCCTACTCTTCTCCGCAAATATTCGAACCTATGACACCTCTTCTTTTATCCCATCAACCGCTGGGTTTTCAATCGGCAGCGTCAACATAGATTCAGTTCGATTTGCGGTTCTGATTCTGGCGATGTTGCTCATGTTCACACTCTCTAAATGGGTCAATAAGACACAGGTTGGTCGCGCAATGCGCGCTATTGCCGTAGATCGTGATGCTGCGGTCATGATGGGAATTGATATCGATCGAGTAATTCGATGGACCTTCTTTGTTGGCGCGGCACTCGCTGGCGCCGCAGGAGTTATGAATGGGCTTCTTCTCCGCGGAGTCTCCAATGGCATGGGATTTATACCAGGACTCAAGGGATTCACCGCCGCGGTCATTGGCGGAATTGGATCTATTCCAGGTGCGATGGCCGGTGGGCTGCTCTTGGGTGTGGTGGAGTCTTTGACTCAGGGCTATCTCTCAACCAACTTCTCTGATTTCTATACCTTTATTCTTCTTATTGCCGTGATGCTCCTACGACCAAATGGACTCTTCGGTAAAAAAGCGATTGTGAAGGCTTAACTATGAGCGAAGATACTTCAAAGCTAGGAATTGGCACCGACGAGTGGGTTGCCCAACATGAAAAGCGGCTGCAACGCCGTTCTGGAGCGCTTGGAATTGTTGACCTACTTAATCAACGCGTCTCTAACAAAGTTCGTTACTCAGCACTTGGGGTTGCAGCAATAGTCTTCGGACTGTTTGTCCATAATCTCTACCTGCTTCGAATCGCCTCCAACCTTGGCGTATTCCTCATGATGACCCTTGGCATCAATATCGTCATGGGTTTCGCTGGACTGCTCGATCTTGGATTTGTTGCATTCTATGGTTTTGGCGCATATGCCTATGCTTTAACTTCATCCTCTCAACTCAATCAACACTGGCCAACATATCTATCAGTTCCGGCCATTGTGATTGCCACCGCCTTCCTGGGTTACCTAGTCAGCCTTCCTTCCAGGCGGCTATTCGGCGATTACCTCGCCATCGTTACCCTCTTCTTCGGTCAGATCTTTATTCAGCTTGTTCTCTCTTCGGATTCAATTACCTTCCCTGGCCATACCGACTCCACTGATATCACTGGTGGATCAAATGGAATTCCAGGGCTAGATCCTTTCAAACTATTTGGACGTGCCTTTAAATCTACCTCTGACTATTACTGGTTATTGCTCATTGTCATTACCCTGCTACTCATTGCCGTCGTTCGTGTTAATCGCACTCGGGTAGGTCGGGCTTGGCGCACTGTTCGCGAAGATCCGCTCGCCTCACAATCCATGGGTATCAAAGTAAACAACTTGAAGACTTTGGCTTTTGTAGTTGGGGCTGCGATCGCCGGCCTTGCGGGAGCAATCTTTGCCGGAATTCAAAGCGCGGTCTTTATCAATGGATTTGATATTCCTTTACTTACTCTTATTTATGCCGCAGTAATTCTTGGTGGCAGCGGAAGTATTCCGGGTTCGATAATCGGAGCTTTTGTTATGTCCGTTCTTCCAGAGATATTGCGCGTACAAAATTACAGCGAATTCCTTTTCCTTGCGGTCCTGGTAATCACCATTGGCGTCATTGGAAAGAATTGGAAGAAGCTCGCCATCAACATTGTTTCGCTTATCGCTATTGGATACTTTGTAAAGGCGCTATTTTCCCTTTCGCATATGACTACCACGCCGACAAAAACTTGGGCTATTGCACCAGTAAGTAAGGCGCTGCAATATTGGCTCGTCCTCCCAGCAAATCGCATCGTCTGGGGAAATATGGCCTTCATTGCGCTAGTGGCGCTGGTTGCGTATTACTCCATAGCTCACGAAAAGATTAAGCCTTGGTTACTCCCCATAATTGCCTACATAGCAATTTTCGTTTGGGAAGATCGGCTAGTGGCAGATGCAAGCACCACCCGCCAATTAATCATTGGCGCAATGCTTGTCGTAATGATGATCGTGCGGCCACAAGGTTTCCTTGGTAAGACTCGAGTGGAGGTCTTGTAATGCTTGAGCTCAAGAAACTCTCGATGCAGTTCGGAGCGCTTAAATCACTCTCCGAGTTAGATCTCACAGTAAATAAGGGCGAGATTGTCAGCGTTATTGGACCAAATGGTGCCGGTAAGACCACGCTATTCAATGTTGTCACTGGTATCTACACACCTACCTCTGGTGAAGTTCTGCTTGATGGCAAATCTATTGCTGGCAAAGATCCGGCCGATGTAAATCGACTTGGAATAGCTCGCACATTTCAAAATGTCAGACTCTTTCTCAACATGTCTGTAATTGAAAATGTCATGGCCGCAACTTATGCAAATACCAAATCCAATATCTTCTCATCAGCACTTGGACTCCCAGGGGCGCGACGTGAAGAGAAGGCAGTCCGGGAACGCGCCGAAGAGCTGCTCAATTTCTTCGGTTCACGTCTTACTGGTTATCGCTGGGAGCAACCGGCTTATTCGCTCTCTTATGCAAACCGACGCCGCCTGGAAATTGCACGAGCACTTGCAACCAATCCGAAGGTCTTGCTTTTGGATGAACCAGCCGCAGGTATGAATCCTAAAGAGACGCAAGAGATTACCGATGTGATCGGTCGTCTTCGCGCCGAGAAAGATCTCACGATTCTCGTTATCGAACACGATATGCACGTGGTCGAAGGAATTAGTGATCGAGTTATCGCACTCGACCACGGTGTAAAGATTGCCGAAGGAAATTTTGATAGCGTCGCAACGCATCCAGATGTTGTTGAGGCTTACCTAGGAAAGGGATCGGCCGACCGCAAATGACTCCGCTACTGACGCTCGAAGAAGTCGATACGTATTACGGTGCAATTCATATCCTGCAGAAGGTATCGCTCCATGTAAATGAGGGCGAACTTGTCTGCCTCTTGGGTGGCAACGCCTGCGGAAAATCCACAACGCTCAAGACCGCGCTTGGAATGGTCTCGCCGAAGGTCGGAAAAATTACCTTTGCTGGTGAAGATGTGACAAAGAAAAATACCTCCCATCGCGTAAAGATGGGTATCGCAGTTGTTCCAGAGAATCGTCGTCTCTTTGGCCCTATGACCGTCCTGGAAAATCTCAAGATTGGCGCATACGTCCGTGGTGAAGCAGACCCGGTTGATCTCGAGCGAGTATTTGAACTATTTCCAAAACTCAAAGATCGTCAGAGCCAATTGGCTGGAACTCTCTCGGGTGGCGAGCAACAGATGGTTGCAGTCGGTCGCGCATTAATGTCTCGTCCTCGTCTGCTCTTGATGGATGAACCTTCGATGGGACTCTCACCGCGTTTAGTTGAACAGAGTTTTGAGATGATTGCTGGGCTCCATGCCCAAGGTATCTCAATGTTAGTTGTAGAACAGAATGCCAATATGGCGCTCTCGGTCGCAGACCGTGGGTATGTATTACAGACAGGGCGTATTGTTCTCGAAGGAGCTGCTGGCGATCTTGCTGGCCATGACGAACTACGGAGGGCATATCTTGGCCGTTAACACTGAGGTAAAAGATCTAGCAAAGCTCTATCGCGATCAATTCACTGTCTTCAATAACGTCACCTACATGAACTCCTGTTCCCAAGGAGCTCTCGCCGACTCAGTGCGTGCAAGTTTTGATACCTATTTAAAGACCATGGAACTCAATGGTTCTGCTTGGGGCGACTGGGCTGGACATCAAGAGAAGGTTCGCGGACTCATCGCACAATTCTTTAACGTCCCTGCCTCCGAGATGGCCGTTACGACATCTACTTCGGCTGCGGTCGCTTCACTCGCTTCCGCACTGGACTTCTCGGGTAAGCGGAAGAAAATTATTACAACCGAGAATGAATTTCCTACTATTGGACAGATTTGGCACGCGCAAGAGTCGCGCGGGGCAAAGGTAATTCACGTTCCAAGCAAGAACGATTTAACCGTTGATATGTCTGCACTCATCAACGCTATTGATGATGAGACCCTCATTGTTTCGGTGACGATGGTCTGTTTCCGCAACGGCACCATGACTGAACTCGAACCGATTATCGAGGCTGCTCATAAGAAGGGCGCGCTAGTACTCGTTGATGCTTATCAAGGTGTAGGTGCTGTGCCTATCGATCTCTCGACCTTGAAGACTGACTTCCTTGTCGGCGGAGTACTCAAATACATGCTCGGCGTACCAGGTATCGGATTTATGTTTGCCCGCGAGAGCACTACCAAGCACTTGATTCCTACTACTACTGGTTGGTTTGCCGCGCGCGATATCTTTGCAATGGATATTCACTCTTATGACCCTGCAAAAGATGCTCGTCGCTTTGAATCTGGAACTCCCCCAATTCCTTCGCTCTACCCAGCAGCCGCAGGAATGGAACTTCTGCTAGAGGTTGGTATCCACAACATCTATAACTATGTCACCCCGCTTCACGAAGAACTTCGGGAGGGTATTGAATCAATTGGTGGCAAAGTGGTCACACCTGCAAGCCGAGCAAATCATGCAGCAATGCTCGCCGTTGCTTCCACCGATGAGCACGCACATGTGGCTGCCCTTGAAAGTGAAAAGGTTGTTACCTCTTCGCGTGATGGAAATATCCGTATCTCACCTCACTTCTACAACAATCGTGAGGATGTAGAAAAGGTTATCGCCGCCTTCGCAAAACATAAATCCTTCTTGCGCAACTAGCCCGATGGCAAAGGTAGAGCGAGTTAAGGTCGCTAAAGGCCTTGAGATTTCGCGCGCCATTACTGGCCTTTGGCAGATTGCCGACATGGAGAAAGATGGCAACACTCTCGATCCAGTTGCAACCTCCAAATTTATGGAACCATATGCAATCGCTGGGCTCAACACATTTGATATGGCCGATCACTACGGTTCGGCCGAGATAATTGCGGGTTATTTTCAAAAGAACTCCCCCATCGCTCGCGATACTCACATGCTTACCAAATGGGTTCCCAAACCAGGTCCGGTTTCTCGCGAGCAAGTTCGGGCCGCAGTGCAAGAGCGCCTATCGCGCCTACAGACAAGCAAAGTTGATTTACTTCAGTATCACGCTTGGAGTTTCTCAAATCCATATTGGCTAGATACTTTGATCTATCTGCAAGAGCTCCAAGAAGAGGGTTTAATCGGAGCGCTAGGAACCACTAACTTTGACACCGCACATTTGCGGATTGCTAAGTCAGTCGGTGTAAATATTGTTACCAATCAAATTTCTTATTCACTCGTGGATCGACGCGGTTCAGGCGCCATGGCGGAATATTGCGATGAAGCGGGGATCAAGATTCTGGCTTACGGCACCTTGTGCGGTGGGTTTATCTCCAATAAATGGCTCGGAAAACCTGAACCCACCAGTGATCAACTCAGTAATTGGTCGCTGATGAAGTACAAGCGATTTATCGATGCGGCTGGCGGATGGGAGAAATTCCAACATGTGCTTGCGGAGGTCAATGCTGTTGCCGAAGAGACCGGTCGCTCCACCTCCACCATTGCCAGCAAGTACCAACTCACTCGTAAGGCAGTCGGCAGCGTCATCATTGGTGCCCGACTTGGTCAGAGTGCGCATATCGAAGATGCCGCCTCGCTCTTTACCTTCGACCTATCTGGTTCGCAGATTATGCGTATCACCAAAGCCATCTCAACTCTTGATCCAATTCCCGGTGACTGTGGCGATGAGTATCGCAAGCCTCCTTACCTCACTGCATCTGGGGATTTGAGCCATCACCTAGAAGATTTCCCTGCGGTTTATCAGGTAACGCATAAGGGCGAACGAAGTTTTATCGATTCTGGAACATCCTGGGAGACGCTGGCCGGTTATTCACGTGCCTTCCGCGCAGGTGACCGAATATTTGTTTCCGGCACCACTGCCACACATGGTTCGCTCTCGGTTGGTGCCAATGACCCGATTGCACAAACGCACTTCGTCATAGACAAGATTGAAGCTTCGATTGAATCACTTGGTGGAAAACTTTCCGATGTGGTTCGCAGTCGAATTTACGTCAATGACCTCAAATATTGGGAGCCAATTGCTCGAGTTCATGGAGAGCGCTTTGCCGAAATTCGTCCTGCAAACACCATGGTGAAGGCAAACCTCATTGGCGATGAGTACATGGTGGAGATTGAAGTGGAAGCAATCATTCAATGATTAAACGTGAACTCACCTCTGGATACCAGATCTCCCCTGTTATTAAAGGTGGCTGGCAGCTCAGCTCTGGCCATTCACTCAATGCCAAGATTGAAGCCGAACAAGCGGTTGCAGATACCGTCGCTTTTGTAGAAGCCGGAATCTCCACCCTTGATTTTGGCGATATCTATACCGGCGTTGAGGAGCTCATTGGGAAGGCTGTTAAACGCCTAGCTAATCGGGAGCTGGTTCAACTCCATACAAAATATGTTCCCAATGAGAATTTCCTACATGACTTTGACCGAAGTGATGTTTCGACCATCGTTCATCGCTCATTGCAGCGCCTCGGGGTCGAACAAGTAGATCTCGTCCAATTTCACTGGTGGAAATATGAGGCGCAAAATTATCTGGTAGCCATGGAAGAGCTCTTTGCGCTTAAGGCTGCTGGAAAAATCCGCCACGTTGGTATCACTAACTTTGATCTGCCTCGCGTAAGAGAGTTTGTTGATGCAGGATTTAAGCCGGCAAGTATCCAACTTCAATATTCCATCCTTGACCGCAGACCAGAAAATGGTTTGGTCGACTACTGCATCGAACATGACATCGGCATTCTTTGCTACGGAACGGTTGCCGGCGGATTCTTCTCGGAGAAGTATCTTGGTCAATCTGAACCCAAGAGCGCCGAAACCCGGTCAAATGTGAAATACCAGCTCATCATCGAAGAATTTGGCGGCTGGGAACTATTCCAAGAGTTACTTGCCACTCTCGAGCAGATTGCCGAAACTCATTCGACGGATATCGCGACCATCTCCTCGGCCTTTACCTTAAGCCGCCCTGGCGTCAAAGGCGTGATTGTTGGAGCGCGAAATCTCTCCCACTTAGCTTCAAATCTTAGAATTCCTGAAATTAAATTAGCGCAATCAGAACTTGCAGCCATCAACGCCATTATCGCAAAGGCGAAGGGGCCAGATGGAGATGTTTATCAACTAGAGAGGTACTCGGATAAGCATCGAAACATCATGCATACGAATAACAATTAAATATTTAAGTTAAATCCTCGGAATTGAGCTTCACCTTCCGGGTTCGCTCAATACGCATTATTAATCGTTCTTCAGGATCGGGGCAGCAGACAAATGAATCTTTCTCCAGCCAATCGCCGGCCGGGAGCTGGCGTTGCTTTGCTGGAAGCAGCGGGGTTACTGCCTGCATCGCATAGATGCAGAAATGCTTCCCCTCTGGAATCCGCACCTCAGCGCTATTTGTCAGCTCGAAATAATCGCCAACCTGCATTCCGCAGACAGAACGGCCTTCAATTCGGTCAACCACGACTCGTAAGTCGTATAGCTCCATATCGTTCTCGCTCATTTATTTATTCTAAACTAATCACACCTATTTACCTACGGTTGAATGGAGTCAATTGCAATGGCTGAATTCGTACAACTCCTTTTTAATGGTCTAGTAACTGGATCAATCTTGGCCATGGCTGCGGTAGGTGTCTCACTCGTATATGGCGTACTTCGCCTCGTAAATTTCGCGGCTGGTGATTTCATGACGCTGGGCGCATTTGTCGCAGTCTTCCTCAGCGTCTCCAAGGGCTGGCCGCTGATTGTCGCCATACTCGTAGCAATCGTAGTTATATGCGTGCTCGGCCTCGCACTTGATTGGCTCTTATGGAAGCGGTTGCGAGAGAGTAAGGCGGGAACGCTCGCGCTCTTTCTCGTCGCAACCGGCGTTGCTCTTATTTTGCGCCAATCTATTTTGATGATTTTCTCAAGTGGAAGCCGCAAGTTTGCGATTAACGAAACCGCGACCTTCTCATTCTTGGGCGCAAACATTGCGACCTCACAACTCATAGTTCTGCTCTTGGCATCATCGGCGATTATTACGCTCGGACTCTTCATGGCTAAATCCACCATTGGTAAAGATATGCGCGCCTTCTCCGACAACGCCTCGCTCGCTGCCGTCTCTGGAATTAATGTAAATAAAGTTGTTCGTTATGTCTGGATCATCAACGGAATCCTCAGCGCACTAGCTGGAATCTTCCAAGGCATGGTGCAAGGACGTTTCGACAGCACCATGGGTTGGACGCTCCTACTTCCAATTTTCGCAGCCGTCGTGCTTGGCACCATCGGTGATGCTTATGGCGCGCTCCTCGGCGGAATGGTCCTTGGACTCGTTATGGAGCTATCGACCTGGCATATCTTTTTTGGTGGAATTCCCGGCTCCTATAAAAATGTGGTCGCATTTGCCACGCTCGGAATCGTCCTGCTTGTTAAACCCGAAGGTTTGCTTGGCGTGAAGGCGAGGAGCATCTAATGACTGCATTTTTACAACCAGGGTTCTGGGTCTTCGTCGTTTTAATGGCGGGTATTTATTGCATCTTCGCGCTCGGGCTCCAAGTGCAATATGGCCTCGGCGGAATACTTAACTTTGGCCACGTTGCCACGATGGCGCTCTCTTCCTACACGATGGCAATTTTGGTCATTACCTACAACTGGAATCTCTATCTCGCCTGCTTTGTCGGAGTAATTATGGCTGGCTTGGGTGGAGCCTTCCTGGGCTTAACTACCTTACGACTGCGCGGGGATTACTTTTCGATTGTCAGTATCGCCTTCTCCGAAATTATTCGCTACATCATTCATAACTCAGATCATCTAACTGGTGGCTCGCAAGGCTCGCTCAACATTCCGAGCTCTAAAGGTTATGCCTCATATACCGATAGTTTCAATAAAGTACTGATGAATATTCAGGATAAAATCAAACCTATTGTGGGAAGTTTTGCCTCTCGCGATATGGCCCTGCTTCTGATTGTTTGGCTTACCGCAATAATTCTCTTGACCATCATGAGCTTTATCCAGAAGACCAGCTGGGCTCGCGTTCTTCGCGCCACTCGTGAAGATGATGATGTACCCGCATCGCTCGGTAAAAATGTATTCCTCTTCCGTCTTTCTTCCGTGATTGTCGGCTCGGTTATTGGTGGCATCGCCGGAATTTATTGGGCGCTCGAATTTTCAATTCTCGATCCAGCCGACTTCCAAACCATCGTCACCTTCTTTGCTTGGATGGTCATCATTCTCGGTGGCGCTACCAGAGTTAAAGGCGTTCCACTTGGTGCGCTCTTCTTTGGCTTCCTCTATGCCGGAACCCGCTTCTTCCAATTCCCACCATTTACTTGGTTCGATTCCGTCCAACGCGCCTACCTTCGCATCATGATCATTGGATTTGTTCTGATATTCCTGATGCTCAAGCGGCCGCAAGGAATATTTGGAAAGAGAGAGGAAATGGTGCTCGAGTAAAATGGATAACATCCTTGAGGTACAGAACGTTTCAAAGTCCTTTGCCGGCATTCGCGCCTGTGAAAACGCTACTCTCTCGATCAAGCGTGGCAGCGTCACTTCGATTATCGGGCCTAATGGAGCTGGCAAGACCTCGCTCTTTAACTTAATAAGTGGTGCGATTTCACCAGATTCAGGATCGATTAACTTTAATGGCACCGAGATTGCTCAGAAGCATCCACATGAGATAGCTCGACTCGGGCTCGTACGCACTTTCCAAGGAGCCAAAGTCATTCGCCGCTTAAGCGTGATGGAGAATATTCTCCTTGCCGCCCAGAACAATCCCGGCGATCACCTCTGGCGGGTTCTGACCCCAAGAGTGCGCAAGCGCTTTGAAGACGCAGCAGAAGAGCGTGCGCTTGACCTCTTAAAACAGGTGGGGTTGGAAAGCTTTGTCGATTCTTATGCCGGAATTCTTTCTGGAGGCCAACGAAAGTTGTTGGACTTAGCTCGAGCAATGATGGCCGAACCGAAGATGCTCTTGCTGGACGAGCCATTTGCTGGCGTGAATCCGGCGCTGGTGGAAAAGTTAGTGAGCGTTCTTCAATCGCTCAAGAAGCAACATGACCTCACCTTCTTGCTTGTCGAACATGACTTGGAAACCGTAATGAATATCTCGGATGAGGTTTATGTAATGGCGCAAGGAACTGTCATAGCAAATGGGCTACCAAATTCGATTTACGATAATGAAGTCGTTATCGATGCCTACCTCGGATCTCGTAGAAAGAGCAGCTAATGACTACTCCGGTCTTTGAACTAAAAGGCGTTTCGGCTGGTTACGGTGATGTACAAATCCTCAATGATGTCTCCATCCAAGTACCTGCTAACTCAATCGTCACTATCGTCGGTCCTAACGGCGCCGGTAAATCCACAATTCTCAAATCTATTTATGGAATTGCCAAAGTTACAGCTGGCGAAATCAAGCTCCATAAACTCAGCGGAGAATCAATTGATGTACGCGCCACAAAGCCACATCACCTAGCCGATATTGGTATTGCCTATGTCCCCCAGATTGAAAATATCTTTCCAACTCTGACCGTGGATGAAAATCTCGATGTTGGATACAAGTCCAATGGCGGAACTCCATTGGCAGAGCGGAAAGAGAAGCTGTACAAGCAATACCCGGACCTGGTCATTCGCAAGAAAGACCGCGCCGGAACCCTCTCTGGCGGACAACGACAAATGTTGGCTTTGGCCCGCGCGCTGATGTCAGGTCCAGATATTCTCTTGCTGGACGAACCATCGGCCGGACTTGCTCCTGCATTAGTAGACCAACTCTTTGATGAGCTCGTACGCATAAATGAAACGGGCGCGACTATCTTGATGGTGGAGCAGAATGCCCGTCGGGCCCTGGAAATCTCGACCTATGGCTACGTCCTAGATATGGGCAAGAACCGTCACGAGGGAGCAGGCAAGGATCTGGCAGTAGACCCCGAGATTGTGGGCATCTACTTCGGCAAGCGCTAACCCGCTCACGTTGGTTGCCTTTTTTACGACCGACAGAAAAGGTAACAAAAACGTAATAAATAATTCCTCGACATCGAGCGTGAGCCTGCGACTACGCTAAGCATGAACCCGCCCCCTCTAGGGCGAACTACATGCTTAGGAGAACTATGAAGAAGAAGCGTGGATTAATTGTTGTCGCAACTTCAGCGATCGCAGCTAGCGCACTACTCGGAACATCAGTAGGTGCCAATGCAGCCGCTGGTGCAGATATGAAGGTTGGAATTGTTCTTCCACTCACAGGACAGCTTGCAACATATGGCCCACCAATGGCCAAGGCTGCTGCGCTCGGAGTAACTCAAGTTAACGATGCCATGAAGGCAGCTGGCGTTGCCGGCTCTTGCACCGTTGCTGGTACTGAAGATGATCAAGCAACACCTGCTACTTCAGTTGAAGCAGCTAAGAAGCTTGTTGAGTCAAACGGTGCCAACGCACTCGTTGGTCCTATGACATCAGGAACCACACTTGCAGCCGCTGCTGCAGTTGGAATTCCTAATAGCGTGCTCATCATGAGCCCTGCTGCGTCTTCACCAGCTCTCTCAACACTCGGAGATAACGACACCCTCTTCCGTAACTATCCATCTGATGCACTACAAGCCAAGGCTGTAGTTCTTGCAATGAGCAAGGCATTTGGAAAGACCGCGACCGTTA
>CAILWW010000029.1 GCA_903838035.1 uncultured Actinomycetes bacterium
CGATGAATCCGCGAATTCGTGCATTTATTTCACTTATTTTGAGAGCGACGTTCTTTTGGTCTGCCACCCAACTATCAATAGCCAGTGCGCTTGCCACAATTAAAGAAAGTGCTGCGCCTTCGGGTACGACTCGATTGTCATTGTGGGGAAGTGGGTTTCGCCAGAGCGATCCTGTCCTCACAGCAAAGACTCCTAGGCCAGCCGGTCCGTACCAAGACCGTGAATCCCACAGAGCGGTGGACCATTTCTCTGGCAGCGGGATTCGAACCCCACTCGTGGTTGCATCAACAAATAGTTGCGCCCCATTGAGTTCGGGTGCGGTATTAATAACGCCGGTCTCGCCGTTCATCAATTGCAGAACTAGCAGATCTTGGTTTGAAATTTCTGGAAAGGCTATTACCCCGTTCTCCGACACGGGAGCCATGACGCAATCTGCGATTGAATTCGCCACTGCGAAAATCTCTTTCTTATCAATTGCCGAGTGAACCAGTCGCGTTTCGGGGGAGAGAAGTCCTGATATGCCGAGATGGAATCCGAGGGTCGGCTCGCCCAGAAAATGGATTTCATCAGCCCGGGCTCCAAGATGTGCGGCAAAAGTTTCTCGGGCTTCTTGGAGCAAAATCGCAGCGCTTCTAGCGTCAATCGAGCCACCCGCTGGGTCTGGCCAGCTCTGTTCAAATATCGTAGAAATGGCCATTTTTGCCCCGTCGTGGAGGGGGTGTTCTGAACCAAACCAGCCTGTGATGAGAGCCACGCACGGAAGGCTACCGCTGGCGGAACTCATAGGCGAACGTGGCAGATATTCTTACGCCTATGCAATTAAAGGCCCTTAAGCGAGCTGCCATTTCGGCGACCGTCGCCTCCTCAGTTCTCCTGCTCCTTAGCTCTTGCTCATCCTCATCAAATACGAGTGATTCGAGTTATGGATTTTCTAAGAACGCTTCCAGCGTAAATGACACCTCGCATTCACTGTGGAATGGTGCATGGATCGCAGCAGGCGTAGTCGGAGTATTCACTGCGATCTTGATTATGTGGCCAGTATTTCGCCATCGTCGCAAGAAGGGTGACACCTCATTTCCGAAGCAGACTCGCTACAACGTCCCATCAGAAATTGCTTACACGCTTATCCCTTTCCTTATCGTCGCAGTGCTCTTCTACTTCACCGCAAAAGATGAATCGAAAATTACCAAGGTACAACCAGAGACCGTTGCGGCTCACAACATAACCGTCAACGCCATCCAATGGTCATGGCAGTTCACCTACAACGATGCCGCTGTGCATCCAACGATTACTGGCACACCGGAAAAGATTCCGACCCTCGTCGTTCCACAAGGGGAGAGCGTTCGCTACACACTTACCTCTAGCGATGTGGTTCATGGATTCTGGATTCCGGCCTTCATGATTCAAATGCAGACACTTCCGCACGTCACCAATCACCTGCAGTTCACGGCAAACAAGATCGGTACCTACCCTGGTCGTTGCAACATCCTCTGCGGCCGTAACCACTCCCAAATGTTGTTCAAAGTTAAAGTAGTTAGCCCAGCTGATTACACCACTTACATCAATTCCTTGAAGGCGGCTTAATCATGACTACATATGCCACACGCCCTGCTGAAGCAACCGCTCCAGCCTTTGCTCCGAAACCTTCCAAGGGTCGTCTCTTCGTCAAGTGGATCACCTCAACTGATCACAAGACCATCGGATACATGTACTTGATCACTTCGTTCGCCTGGTTCCTCATCGCCGGCGTTCTCGCTCTTGTCCTTCGTGCCGAACTTGCGCGCCCAGGACTTCAATTTGTTTCAAATGAGCAGTACAACCAAATCTTCACTATGCACGGAACCATCATGCTTCTGATGTTTGCGACGCCACTCTTCGTCGGTTTTGCTAACGTCATCATGCCGCTGCAAATTGGCGCAGCAGATGTGGCCTTCCCGCGTCTGAACATGTTGTCCTACTGGCTATACCTCTTCGGTGGCACCATGGCATTTGCTGGATTCCTCAGCCCAGGCGGCGCAGCTTCATTCGGTTGGACTGCATACGCGCCACTTGCTAACTCACAATATTCACCGGGAATCGGTGGCGACCTTTGGGTCATCGGTCTTGCCATCGGCGGTATCGGAACAATTCTTGGTGGCGTCAACTTCATCACCACAATTTTCACAATGCGCGCACCAGGTATGACCATGTTCCGCATGTCGATCTTCACCTGGAACGTACTACTTACATCGATTCTGGTATTGCTTGCGTTCCCACCACTTGCAGCTGCTTTCCTTGGTTTGGAATCAGATCGACTCTTCGGTTCTCATATCTTTGATCCTGCAAACGGCGGCGCCATGCTGTGGCAACACCTCTTCTGGTTCTTCGGACACCCTGAGGTTTACATCTTGGCCCTGCCATTCTTTGGAATTGCTACTGAAATCCTTCCGGTCTTCAGCCGCAAGCCAGTCTTTGGATACAAGGGATTGATCGCGGCAACAATTGGTATCGCAGCTCTTTCAGTTTCTGTTTGGGCGCACCACATGTTTGCCAGCGGACAAGTCCTCCTTCCATTCTTCAGCTTCATGACCTTCCTCATCGGAGTTCCTACCGGCGTGAAGTTCTTCAACTGGATCGGAACCATGTGGAGAGGCTCTCTCACATTTGAGACCCCAATGCTCTTCATTCTTGGATTCCTCATCACCTTCCTCTTTGGTGGATTGACTGGAATCATCTTGGCTTCACCACCACTTGATTTCGCGGTCTCTGCCTCATACTTCGTCGTTGCTCACTTCCACTATGTGCTCTTTGGCACCGTGGTCTTTGCGATGTTTGGCGGTTTCTACTTCTGGTGGCCAAAGATGACCGGCAAGATGCTCAACGAGCGCCTTGGCAAGATTCACTTTTGGACACTCTTCTTTGGCTTCCACCTCACGTTCTTGGTCCAACACTGGCTTGGAATTAAGGGAATGCCACGTCGTTATGCCGACTACCTGGCAAGCGATGGTTTCACTACATTGAACACGATCTCCACCATCGGAGCATTTTTGTTAGCTCTCTCCATGATTCCGTTCTTCATTAACGTATGGATTACTCGTAACTCACCAAAGGTCACAGTTGATGATCCTTGGGGTTATGGCGCATCTCTTGAGTGGGCAACATCTTGTCCTCCACCACGCCATAATTTCTTGACCATGCCTCGCATTCGTTCCGAGCGTCCGGCATTTGATCTGCACCATCCACATATGGCGCATACCGATCTTGAGGGAGGTCACTAAGCATGAAAGCTGGATACAGACTCTTTATTGGCTTAGCTCTCTTCTATGCACTCATGACCGTTATTTATTGGCAGGTCGGCGGAGAAGCTCTTGGAATCACAGCGCTTCTTCTCAGCTCTGGTCTTGCGCTCATGATTGGCTACTACCTCTGGTTCACAGCAAAGCGCCTAGGCAACCAGCTCCCAGAAGATAACAAGGTGGGCGAGATTGCTGACTCAGCTGGCGAGCTCGGTTTCTATTCACCGCATTCATGGTGGCCGCTTCCAGTTGCACTCTCTATGTGCGCAGCCGGACTTGGTCTACTAATTGGTTGGTGGCTGACCTTGATTGCTGTTGGCGCCCTTGTCATCAGCATCCTTGGCTTCGTACTTGAGTACGAAAAGCCTTCGGTTTCTGCTCACTAAAAACCCACCGGCGTAAGTTGGCTCAAGAAGTCTCTTAGCCCGGGTCGGTCAGCCATACTTCACGTATGAAAAAAACCTTTGTCATATTTTGTGGTTTCCTATTAACGCTATCCACGGCTTTGACGGTTCCTGTTCATGCTTCAGGGGTTTGCTCCTCTCAGCCAAATATATTTGGCGGAATGGATATTTTTACTAGCTCGGGACAGAAGTTTGGTTTTACGAGACCCAATATATTTAACGGTTTTGATGTGTATAACGCCTCTGGCCAAAAGATTAACGCATGCTCATCAAATATTTTTGATGGCTTAGATTGCAGGGCGTAAACGCACGTAAGTGACGGAATTGCTCGATACTTTTAAATGTTGTTTTAGGTTATCTAACTCAAAGAAAAACCCCGTAGCTCATAGCTGCGGGGTTTTTTGTATGATCTAACTTAGTGGTGTTCGATCGCCTTTGCCTCAGTGAGAGTAGGTGATGGAACTTGTTCGGCATGTGCCACGCTAAATCGCTTGCGTAGCTTGCCCTTAAGCCCAGTCGCACCGCGTACGCCATTCTGATCCACATCAGGAAGTGCCAGCGGAGCGTTCTGTTCGTGCTGAGTCAATGTGTAAATCTTCTCGGCTGAGAGCGGTTCGTGAACTTCTACAAACTCACCATGAGGGAGCATTAAGAGGCGTCCAGTTTCACGTCCATGCAACACAAGCTCGCGGTCCGCACGTTGTAGTGAGAGACAGAGGCGTTTGGTGATAACAAAGACGATTGGCGGTACGACAAAGAGGCCAATACGTGTAAACCACATGATGCCGTTAATAGTCAGATGGAAGTGGGTAGCAATGATGTCGTTACCGCCGTTAATCAACGCAACCAACATGAAAGCGAGTGACATAGCGCCGAGTGCGGTGCGGTTTGGTGCATTGCGAGGACGATCCAAGAGATGGTGCTCGCGCTTGTCGCCGGTCATCCAGGATTCAATGAATGGATAGAGCGCCATTCCGGTAAAGAGAATGCCTGGAATGATCAATCCTGGAATCAAGATATTCCAAGAGATGGTGTGACCAAAGGCGTGTGTCTCTAGTGGGGGAGCGGCACGAACTAGACCATCGAGCCAACCCATGTACCAGTCTGGTTGGGAACCAGCAGAAATTTGTCCAGGTGTGTATGGACCGTATAGCCAGATTGGGTTGATCGAGGCAAAGGCGCCAAGGAAAGCTGTGATACCAAAGACAATGAAGAAGAAGCCACCAGCTTTAGCCATGTAGACCGGCATAAGTGGGTATCCAACAACGTTCTTCTCTGTGCGTCCGGGACCAGGATATTGAGTGTGCTTCTGGTACCAGACCAACATCAAGTGAATGGTGATGAGGGCCAAGAAGATTCCGGGAAGCAAGAGAACGTGAACCGTATAAATGCGAGAGATAAATACATGGCCCGGGAATGCTCCGCCGAAGGCGAAGAAGGCGAGGTATGAACCTACGACTGGAATGGCCTGAATGATTGCTTCCGCGATACGGATACCAGTTCCTGATAGGAGATCATCTGGAAGCGAGTAACCGAGGAAGCCTTCGACAATTCCCAAAGTAAGAAGTCCGACGCCAATAAGCCAGTTGAACTCGCGTGGCTTGCGGAAGGCGCCGGTAAAGAAGACGCGAAGCAAGTGAGCAACGATGGCCACCATGAAGATAAGTGCAGCCCAGTGGTGAATTTGGCGCATCAAGAGTCCACCGCGAACATCGAAGGAGATGTGAAGGGTGGAGGCATATGAAGCGGACATGCTTACATGTTGCAGTGGCACGTATGAGCCGTTGTAGACGACTTCATTCTGGGAAGGATCAAACCAGAAGGTAAGGAAGGTTCCGGTTAGAAGCAGAATGATGAATGAGTAGAGCGCAATCTCACCGAGCATAAATGACCAGTGATCAGGGAAGACCTTGGTGAGGTTCTTCTTGAGCCACTTAGCTGCTCCGGTGCGTTCGTCGACGTAGTTTGCGACGTTGCCGGCTATTTGTTCCTTCTTACTCATGATGAGCGCTCCCAGAAGCTAGGTCCGATTGGTTCAGTAAAGCCTTGCTTTGCTACGAGGTAGCCCTCGGAGTCAACGGTGATTGCCAACTGTGGAAGTGGGCGAGCAGCAGGTCCGAAGATAACTTTCGCGGCTCGAGTCACATCGAACGTTGATTGATGGCATGGGCAGAGCAGGTGCTTTGTTTGTTGTTCGTACAAAGCAACGGCGCATCCCATATGTGAACAGATTTTGGAGAAGGCGATGATGCCTTCATGAGTCCAGGAGAGACGCTCGGCATCCAAGTTGAACTCTTCCGGACGGATGCGAATCAGGAGAACAGCATCCTTGCCAATATTTTCTAGAGTTCGCTCAGTGCCCGCTGGAAGTTCAGGAAGTACTTGCGCAACAGCTCCTACTTCGAGATCTTCTGGCTTGATCGGGCGACCAGATGGGTCGAGAACTAAACGGGTGCCAGATTTCCAATCAGTTGTTGATAGGTATTTGCGGGGCAGTGGACCGAGGTCGCGTAGAAGTACAAGTGGGGAAAGTCCAACCAATCCCACTGCAAGACCAAGAGAGCGCTTGATTAATGAACGGCGGCCAAGACCAGCAGCTCCAGCACGTTCTTTAACGGTCGCGACAAAATCTTCCCGATCCTTATCTTCTGATCGGAATTCATGGCGCTCTGCCACAACTTCGGTATCAGGCATCAATGTACGCGCCCATTGAATTGCACCAAGGCCGATAAAGAGAAGGGCAATTCCAAGACCCGCGCCTATACCAAGTTGTTGTGCATTGGTATCGCCCATGATTGGAAGGAAGATGAAGGTGGTGGACTTTACAAAGTAGTACGAGCCAATGAGTAGCAATGTACCAAGAGCTGAGATGACGAAGAGAATAGCGACCTTCTTCTCGGCCGCTTTTGCTGCGTTCTCATCATGATCGGCTTTGCGATGTACATGCTCTGGAAGACCTGGATCTTCAAACTTTTGGATATCTGATGTCATGTGCTTATCTCGCCTTCGATGCTAACCATACGGCGATGCCGATGAGTAATCCGAGTCCTAATGTCCAAGCAAGCAATCCTTCAGTCACCGGACCAACGCGACCAAGTGATGCGCCACCAAGTGAAGGTTCTGATTGTGCGGCTTTGATCCACTTGATGATAGAGAGCTTCTCGGCGGGAGAAATTGTCTTATCAGAAAACTTAGGCATGGATTGAGGTCCAGTGATCATTGCTTCATAGATGTACTTTGGATCAACGCCCATAAGTGTTGGGGCATATTTTCCAAGAGTTAAAGCGCCACCTTGAGCAGCAAAGTTGTGGCACATCGCGCAGTTATTGCGGAAGAGAGTTCCACCTTGGGCAGTGTTTCCATCGCGCTCGTAATTGAGCGAAGTTGGATCAACTGCTTGTGGTCCAGGAGCGAGTGATGCGACATATGCTGCAAGCGCTGCGGTTTGAACCGCGTCATAAACTGGCTTCTTTCGCATTGCTTGTTGGCTCATATCGGCCATTGGCATACGACCGGTGCCAACTTGGAAATCAACTGCCGCCGCTCCTACGCCAATGAGGGAAGGTGCAATTGCACCGCCTTCGGCGTTAAGGCCGTGGCAGGAAGAGCAACCCTGTAAAAAGATTCGCTTACCTTCTGTGATTTGTGAACTCTGTTGTGTGACAGCAACGTTCTGTGCGGCAGGTGCTTCGCTCGCGACCGAGAAAGTGGTTCCGAGTCCAATGAGTGCAACAACCAGAAGCGCTGGCGCAGCCCAGCGGTGGCGGCGGTAACGAGATAATTTCTTAATACCCGATGTCATGAAGATTCCTTACTTAATCAGGTAGATTGCAGAGAAGAGTGCGATCCAGACGATGTCAACGAAGTGCCAGTAGTAAGAGACCACGATTGCTGTGGTTGCTTGCTTGTGGCCAAACTTCTGAGCTTTGAAAACACGAACCATAACGATGAGAAATGCGATTAATCCTCCGGTTACGTGCATTCCGTGGAAACCTGTCGTTATATAAAAGACCGAGCCATATGCGCGAGATGAGAGCGAAAGTCCATCGCGAACCAAGTTTGCGTATTCATAAATTTGTCCGCCGATAAAGAAAGCGCCCATCAAGAATGTGAGAGCGAACCACTCGCGCATTCCCCACTTGGAGAACTTCCAAAGTGATGCTGTGCGTCGAGCTTGAAAACGTTCGGCTGCAAATACACCAAATTGGCAGGTAACTGATGAGAGCACCAAGACCGTGGTGTTGATCGCTGCAAATTTAACGTTGAGCATTCCAGTTGATTCTGCCCAAACCTTTGGTCCCTGCACTGCACGAGTAGTGAAGTACATGGCAAAGAGCGCGGCGAAGAACATCAGTTCGCTGGAAAGCCAGACGATTGTTCCTACAGCTACAAGATTGGGTCGATTGACCTTGGTCTGCGTGGGGGCCATTGTCGGCTGGGTTGTCATAGGGTGGATTATTCCTGATTTCGCAGGCAAATTTCGCAGCTACGGGGCGCCAACCCTTAGGGGGTGGCGGTGAGACTCGACACACGGAAAATGCTGCTTTTGATGGGTAAACTTTGGCCCATGAGCAGCCTAAATATCGTGGTCTATTCCGATGATCAGAGCGTCCGAAATACCATCGTCACGGCGCTCGGCCAGAAAGTTGCCGCCGACCTGCCAGAGCACAAGATCCACGAATTTGCGACCGGTCCTGCCCTCCGACTTTATGTGGATGCCAAGAAGCCAGTCGATCTCTTTATATTGGATGGCGAATCTGTCCGTGAAGGCGGCCTAGGAATAGCTCGCCAACTAAAGGATGAACTTTTTAACTGCCCACCGATTCTGGTCATTACGGGTCGGGCCCAAGATAACTGGCTTGCTTCCTGGTCAAAGGCGGAAGATATGGTTGTTCACCCCATCGATCCATTTACCCTGGCTGCCAAGGTGGCTGATTTGCTTGCCCCAAAGCGGATTGCAGTAACTAAGTAAATTTCGGCTTTCGCACTGGTACCCGTTTTAGGAACTGAACCAGATTCTCGACGGTGGTCACATCATGTCCGCCGAGCCGTTCAATCAATCCATGCAAAACCTCGACCGTGGCTCTGGCATCATCCAGCGCCCGATGATTTGGAAGCACCTCTGTTTTAAAGAAGGCAGCCAAAGTTCCTAGCTTGTAGTTAATAACTTCCTCATAAGAGACCAGTAGCCGAGCCAATGAGACGGTATCTAGTACCCGAAAATCTGGCCATTTCCAGCCCGCGGTTTTTGCAGCAGCTTTGATAAACCCCATATCAAATGGAGCATTGTGAGCGACTAAGTAATTCTCGGAATGCGGGCCAAGAAACTCCATAAAACTCGGGAAGATTTCGGTAATGGTGGGAGCGCCGCTGAGCATTTGATCGGTGATTCCGGTTAAGGAGGTTATGTAATCGGGGAGCGCAATTCCTGGGTTTACGAAGGTGCTGAATTCGCCAATCAATTCGCCGCCGCGAACTTTGACGGCACCAATTTCGGTGATGCCATTTCCATTTGTTGGAGCAGCACCCGTTGTTTCAAGATCTATGACAATGAAAGTTGTTTCTGCCAATCCGCGACCAGCCTCTTCAAAGCTGGGCTGCCAACTGGATTCGATCTTCACCTCTTAAAGGTAGAGCCTGATGCTGACATTTTGATATAGATTCGTGGCATGTTGAACTTACCTAAAACCGATCTCACTGTTTATCCGCTCTGCCTAGGTGGAAATGTCTTTGGTTGGAGCGCGGACGAGAAGGAATCTTTCCAGGTTCTAGATGCCTACTTTGAGGCTGGTGGCAATTTCATCGATACCGCAGATGTCTACTCGGAATGGAAAGAGGGGAATGTCGGCGGGGAATCTGAATCCATAATTGGCAAATGGATGAAGGCTCGTGGCAATCGAAGTTCTATTGTGTTAGCTACCAAAGTAGCGATGCTCTCGACCAGGCCAGGGCTAAGTTCCGCCAATATCAAGTCAGCGATCGATGACTCGCTCCGCCGGCTTCAGACAGATTACATCGATCTTTATTACTCCCATCAATGGGATGAGAAGGTGGAGCAGGAAGAAACGCTCTCAACATATTCCGAACTGCTTAAAGCGGGCAAAATTCGATATATCGGAGCCTCGAATTTCACTGGCGCGCAACTCACTCAGGCGATGGAAATATCGCGGAAGAATAATTACCCCTCATATGTAGCCCTTCAAAATAACTACAACTTGCTCCATCGTTCGGAGTTTGAGAGCGATGCTGCTCCAACCGTTCTCAAAGACGAAATCTCCGCCATCCCATATTTTGGATTGGCGCGCGGATTTCTCACCGGCAAATATCGAGCAGGAAGTACGGTTGAGTCCGTTCGTGCCGGGGGAGTGACTGATTTCCAAACGCCACAAGGCTACGCAGTAGTTGATGCGCTTGAGGAGATCGCTCGTTCTCATTCAACGACAATTTCAGCTATTGCACTTGCCTGGATTCGCTCAAATGCCGCAGTAAGTACTCCCATAGCAAGTGCCCGAACTGTGGAACAATTGCACGAGATAATGCCGATTATTAGCCTCGATCCCAGTGAAAAATCTTCACTCGATCAACTCTCTGAAGGGTTATAAAGATGAGTGACCCAACCGTATTGAAGACATTTCTCTGGTACCAAAATGATCTAGAAGGCGCACTCAACTTCTATAAGGAAACCTTCAAAGATGTGGTGGTCCGAGAAGAGAATCGAATGGGTCCAGACGCCCCGCTCTTTACTGCAGATTTCACTATTTTTGGCCATGAATTCATTGGAATGTGCGTTGAAGGTGGGCCAGTTTTCAATGATGCCGTTTCGCTCTCCATCCAATGCGATGGACAGGAAGAGACAGATCGTCTCTGGGATGCGATTACCGCTGAAGGCGAAGAAGGAAAATGCGGTTGGTGTAAGGATAAGTGGGGAGTGAGCTGGCAAATAACGCCAATTCAGATGCGCGATTACTTAGGAAATCCGGACCCAGAGAAGGCGCAGGCTAATTGGATGGCACTTCGCAACATGGGCAAGATTCAACTCTCTGACTTCCAGGTGTAACGCCTTCTAGAATTTAGCGGCATCAATGACGAAGCGATATTTAACGTCGCTGGCGATGGCCCTTTCATACGCGGTGTTGATGTAGTCAGGGTTGATTACTTCAATCTCGCTGACGATATTGTGCTTAGCCGAAAACTCCAACATCTCTTGGAGTTCTGCCGTTCCGCCAATCATTGATCCTGAAATCGAGCGTCGTTGACCCAAAAGAGCCCCCGCTTGAATGGGATATGGCTTTCCGGAGAGGCCAATAAATACAAGGGTGGAATCAAGCGAAAGCATCGATAGATATTGGTTGATATCGATTTCTGCCGCAACAGTATTGAGAATTAAATCGAAGTGATTGGAATATGGTGCATTGAAGTTCTCGATATTGGTGGCTACAAAATTATGCGCCCCCATCGCTTTAGCATCGCTCTCTTTATTTGGAGAGTGAGAGAAGACAGTAACTTCGGCGCCCATTGCAACTGCATATTTGACGCCCATATGTCCAAGACCGCCAAGTCCAATAATGCCAACCTTTGAACCCGGGCCTACATTCCAATGCTTAAGGGGGGAGTACAAAGTAATTCCTGCACACATTAGTGGAGCGGTTGCGGCAAGGTCGAGTGAATCAGGAATCGTGACTGCATAATCTTGGTCGACCACAAAATTATTTGAGTAGCCACCCATTGTTACTGTGGTTCCATCGCGCTCAATCGCGTTATATGTGCCAGTCATACCTTCTGCGCAATACTGACCTAAACCACTTTTGCAGGCATCGCATTTGCGGCAGGAATCTACGTAAACTCCAACGCCGATTAGATCGCCCACGGCAAACTTGGTGACACTTGAGCCAATAGCGGAAACTCGGCCGGCAATTTCATGACCAGGAACCATGGGGAATTTCGCAGCGCCCCACTCTTCTCGGGCTTGATGTATATCTGAGTGACAAATACCGGCGTAGAGAATCTCAATCGCTACATCTCCAGATCGGAGTTCACGTCGTTCAAACTCGTAAGGAGCCAGCGGAGCTTTTGGAGTGAGGGCTGCATAACCACGAGTTTTCATATTGCTCGATTCTGGTTTGAGATAGATAAGACGAAAGTGCTGGTGGACCGTACTGGGATCGAACCAGTGACCCCCACAATGTCAATGTGGTGCTCTACCGCTGAGCCAACGATCCTTGCTGAATTACTCGGTTATCTTACTTTCCTGCCCGCCCAAAGTCATCTTCGATGCGCTCGATATCGTCCTCGGCAAATGATGTGCCGGTTTGTACCTCAATAAAGATAATTTCTTCATTTCCGGTATTAGCCAAACGATGGAGAACACCGATCGCAAACTCCACTGTGTCACCTGCTTTTACCGGTGATTCAACGCCATCAATTGTGACGATGCCGCTGCCCTGAACGATGAACCAATGCTCGGCGCGATACTTGTGCCTTTGGTATGAGAGGCGAGCGCCTGGGTTCATCCAGATGCATTTGGTCTTATGAGTAGAACACTCTTGTAAGACTTCATAGCGACCCCAAGGTCGTTCTGACTTCTCTAGTTCAGGCATTTATTAATCTTTCCATATCTTGAAGAGTTGTCGGTGCATCTTGTGAGTGAATATGGAGGTCGGAACGGGATTTGAACCCGTGTAGCAGGATTTGCAGTCCTGAGCCTCGCCTCTCGGCCATCCGACCAAACTTTTCCTACTGGAGAGAGATTCATTCATTCTCTCGATGAATTTTCTGAGAGCGGACGACCGGGTTCGAACCGGCGACCTGAACCTTGGCAAGGTTCCGCGCTACCAACTGCGCTACGTCCGCATATTTACTTGTGAGGGCGCAATCTACCTCAAAGGTGGGGTGGCAAACCAATCGGAGTTGGTAGCCTTGGGTTATGTCCGCAGAAATCACCGTAACAGTAGATGGCAAGAGCCTTACCGTTGCGGGGGATAAGCGCCCCACCCACCTCTATGAGGGCCGTTCCGAAATCGTGGTCTGCCGAATAAATGGCGCCCTTAAAGATTTATGGACCGAACTAGCTGATGGCGACGTTGTAGAAGGCATCGCGATCTCGTCCCCTGATGGACTTGCGGTTCTACGACACTCAACTGCGCACGTACTAGCCCAAGCCGTCCAAGAAGTATTTCCAGAGACCAAACTTGGCATCGGCCCGCCCATAATTGATGGCTTTTATTACGACTTTGATCCGAGCAAGCCATTTACGCCGGAAGATTTAGCGAAACTTGAATCGGCGATGCGCAAAATCATCAAAGCCGGTCAACGATTTCGACGTCGCGTCGTAACTGACGAAGAGGCAAAGCTCGAGCTGGCACACGAGCCATATAAGTGCGAGTTGATTGGTTTGAAATCATCAGCCGGAGATGATGATGGTTCCAGCGTAGAAGTTGGTGCTGGCGACTTAACTATCTACGACAACTTAGGTCGTGATGGCCAACCGGCGTGGAGCGACCTATGTCGTGGTCCGCATCTACCTTCGACGAAGCTAATTCCAGCATTCAAATTAATGCGCACTGCTGCCGCTTATTGGCGCGGCTCTGAGAAGAATCCGATGCTGCAACGAATTTACGGAACTGCTTGGGCTTCTCAAGAAGATCTCGATGCTTACCTACAGCTTCTTATTGAAGCCGAGAAGCGCGACCATAGACGCCTTGGCGCAGAACTTGATCTCTTCTCATTTCCAGAAGAAGTTGGTTCCGGCCTCGCCGTATTCCACCCGAAGGGCGGAATTATTCGTCGGGCAATGGAAGATTATTCACGCCACCGACATGAAGCTGAGGATTATCAGTTTGTTTACTCTCCCCATCTAACTAAGGCCACCCTCTTTGAAACTTCTGGGCACTTAGATTGGTATTCCGAGGGCATGTATCCACCAATGGTGATGGATGAGGAACTTCATGCCGATGGAACGGTAAAACGCCAAGGCCAGAAGTACTACATGAAGCCTATGAATTGCCCTTTTCATAATTTGATTTACAAGTCCGGTGCGCGTTCATATCGCGACCTACCACTTCGACTCTTTGAATTCGGAACGGTTTATCGGTACGAGAAATCTGGCGTAATTCACGGCCTAACTCGCGCCCGTGGCTTTACCCAAGACGATGCCCATATCTATTGCACCAAAGAGCAGATGGCCGGCGAACTCGATAGCTTGCTTACATTTGTACTCAATCTGTTGCGAGATTACGGTCTGGAAGATTTCTATCTTGAACTCTCCACTCGCAATCCAGAGAAATCAGTGGGCGAAGATGCGGAATGGGAAGAGGCGACGCAGGCACTTCGCGCCGCCGCCGAGAAGCAGAAGCTAGAACTCGTCATGGATCCAGGCGGAGCAGCCTTCTATGGTCCAAAGATTTCAGTACAGGCTAAGGATGCAATTGGTCGTACCTGGCAGATGTCGACCATTCAAGTTGATTTTCAATTGCCACAACGTTTCGATTTGGAATATCAAGCAACTGATGGCACCCGCAAACGTCCAGTCATGATTCACCGGGCGCTCTTTGGATCCATCGAACGATTCTTTGGCGTTTTAACCGAACACTATGCGGGCGCATTTCCTCCGTGGCTTGCTCCAGTACAAGTTCGCGCGATACCTGTTGCCGAAGCCTTTGAACCGTATTTACAAGGCGTCGTAAAGCAGATGCGCGCTGCCGGAATTCGAGTTGATATTGATGCGTCGGATGACCGCATGCAAAAGAAGGTTCGTAACGCACAGATGGAGAAGATTCCATTCATGATGATTGCGGGCGAGGAAGACCAGAACGCTGGGGCGGTTTCTTTTAGATATCGCAACGGGGAACAGAAAAATGGAATCTCCATCGAGGAAGCGATTGCTGAAGTAACTGCTGCGGTTGCACATCGAACCCAGATTTAGTCGAATGAGTGATTCACCTTTATTGGGCGGGGCAGGAATGCCTGATGCTTGGTCCCGGCTTTGGGCGCCACATCGTATGAGTTACTTGACCGGTGAGAATCGTCCGCTACCCGGAAATGGTATTGAATGCCCTTTCTGTCGGATTCAGAGCTTGAGTGATGAAGATGGGCTAGTCGTTGCACGAGGCGAAAGCGCTTATGTCGTGATGAATCTCTATCCATATAACGCAGGACATTTACTTGTTTGTGCCAATCGACACGTTGCCGACCTCACGGAACTCACAGATACAGAACGAGAAGAAATTTTTGCTCTCACTGCTCATGCAATGAAGATACTTCGAAAAGTAAGTAACCCAGCAGGTTTTAATTTAGGAATGAATCAAGGCGCGGTCTCCGGCGCGGGTGTTGCCGCACATATTCATCAACATATTGTTCCGAGATGGAGTGGTGATGCCAACTTCATGCCAATTATTGGCCAGACAAAAGTTCTCCCGCAACTTCTCTCTCAAACCAGAAGCGATTTAGCTGCTGCTTGGTAGTAACGCAAGATATTGATCTAGTTCAATAGTTCCTAAACCGTTGACCGGTGAATAGGGAAGTGCTGGAAAGAGTAGGGCTTGGACAAAGGCGTCATCTCCCGCTGCTTCGAGCGCCTCTAAATACTCTTTTCGAAATTCAAAGACTAAAACTTTATGCTCAGGATCGCTCTCCTGAATTACTTGCTCGCCGTTCACGTAGTTGTGAATCTTGAGTGAGTCGAGATCAATAAGGGCTGCTGGAAGTCCAGCATCATCATGCAAGACTAGAAAAGGCGTAACTACTGGATCTAATTGTTTACCGATGATGGCCGCCATGTCATCAAAGTCCATCTCGGCTGACTCTAAATCGGAGATGAGAATGATTGTTGGGATATACAAATCACGGAGTTGGCTCCAGGTCTCCACCTGTTCTTGGGTTGCTCCTGTGAGTGCGCTGATATTAAAGACGGCTAGTTCGGCCCCATCCAGAGGACCCTCGGTCAGACCGTGCCTACCAGCGAAGTCGGATGGAAAAGTACCAGCCAAGAGCGTAGGAATTTCGCCTCTTGTTGGCGCGGAAATTAGGTCGCTCATAGGGCAAAAGCCTACGATGGTCTTGATGTTCGGAGCACTCTTACGCGCACCTATGACCCGACTTATTACGCCCCTTAGTCGAGGTCTCCTCTCCATGGGCATTACCGCCAATATGGTGACTACGACCGGCGCGATTGGCACCATTGCAAGTTCCATTTACTTCTTTGGTACTGGAAAACTTTTTTCCGGGACGATCGTCATTACCGCCTTTGTACTCACTGATTTGCTCGATGGGACAATGGCCAGACTCTCCGAGAGCGGCGCAAGTAAGTGGGGCGCCTTGTTGGACTCGAGCTTGGATCGAATCTGCGATGCCGCCGTAATGGGCGCGCTGCTTTATTGGATTATGGATCGCCATCCCAACCTAGTACCCGTACTTCTCGTTGCTTTGATTTCGAGTGGATTGGTCTCTTATATAAAGGCCCGCGCAGAATCGCTAGATATAACTTGCAATGGGGGATTAGCTGAGCGAACTGAACGATTAATTATTCTGCTGGTTGGAACTGGTCTATCTGGGTTAGGAGTGAGTTGGGCGCTCTCGCTCGGGATTTGGACGCTTGCGATTGCCGCCGTCGTCACTGTTCTCCAACGTCTGCAGATTGTTTATAAGGCAACTCGGTGAAGACCCTTATCTATTGGGGCTATAACACTGCGTGGAAGCTCTTAAGAGCGTTGCCCGAGCGAACGGCATATCGAAGCGGAAACGCTATCGCAGATTACATATACAAGAAGAATGGCTCTTCGGTGAAGAGATTGCGTTCAAATTACCATCGTTTTCATCCCGAGCTAGATCAATCTCAACTTGAAGATCTAGTCCTTCGCGGAATGCGTTCCTATATGCGGTACTGGGTGGATACATTTCGATTTCCCGGTTGGAGCAAGGAACGTATTCTGGGTACCGTCACGATAGAAAATGAATCGTATTTGCGTGAACCCATGTCACAAGGCACTGGTGTGATTGTTGCTCTGCCGCACGCTGGAAATTGGGATCATGCCGGAGCATATTTCTGTGCAACTGGTGCACCACTGGTCACAGTCGCCGAACATCTAGAACCAGAGAAGTTATTTAGAAAATTTCTGGCATACCGAGAAGCGATGGGTATGGAGGTTTTGGATTTCAATTCCCGAGTGATCGCAACCTTGGCACAACGGGCGCGAGCAGGTCGTTTAATCGCTCTTGTTGCAGATAGGGATTTGTCGCAATCCGGCATCAACGTTGATTTTGCGGGATTTCCTTCGCGCATGCCGGCCGGTCCTGCTCTGCTCTCGATCCAGACGGGAACGCCGCTGATCACCGCATATGTGCAATATTCTCCAAATGGAATTCACATTATCTTTGAGCCGATTATCGAAATTCCTGCCTCCGGGAGTTCGGTCGAAAAGGCGCAGGCTATGACACAAGTGATGGCAGATCGATTCGCTTTGAATATTGCGAATAAGACCGAGGATTGGCACATGCTCCAGCGAATTTGGATCGATGGCGACTTCAAGGAACGCGCATGATGACCAAATCGCTCAAGATTGGAATGGTCTGTCCATATGGTTGGGATACGCCAGGTGGAGTGCAGATACATATAAAGGAGCTCGCCGAATATTTGATTGCACTCGGGCATGAAGTGTCAGTGCTTGCTCCAGTGAGTGATGAGAGCGTATTAACCGAACCTTGGTTGGTTTCGGCTGGAAGGCCGATTCCAATTCCATTCAACGGCGCGGTAGCGCGCATTCTCTTTGGTCCGCTAGCTTCATCTCGAGTCAAGCAATGGATCTCAGCAAATAACTTTGACCTTTTACATGTACACGAACCAGTAATTCCTTCGCTCTCGCTACTTTCGTGCTGGGCCGTACAAGGACCTGTGGTTGCAACTTTTCACGCTGCCTCACCCAAGCAGAAAGCCTTATATGCCGTTGGCCCTATTCTCGATCCAGTGATTGAAAAAATCACGGCGAAGATTGCGGTCAGTGAGATGGCGCGCGCTACGCTCAAAGATCACTTCGATACTGAGGCAGTCGTCATTCCCAACGGAATAGACACCAAGAAATTTCGTGACCAAAGTTTTAAAACAGAATGGAAATTGCCTCAAACAATCGGCTTTATCGGTCGCTTTGAAGAACCCAGAAAGGGACTTCAAGTACTGATCTCAGCGATTCCAATTATCGCGACTCGCTATCCAAATTTCCGACTGCTGGTCGCAGGTCCTGGAGATGCTGATTCATTCTCCAAGAAGCTCCCGATTGAAGTTCTGCGCCATCTGGTCTTTCTCGGCAGACTCAGCGAGGAAGATAAAGTGAAGTTCTTTCACTCAATTGATATGTATGTCGCACCAAATACCGGTGGTGAATCCTTTGGAATAATTTTGGCAGAAGCAATGGCCTCGCAGACCGCGGTGGTGGCCAGTGACTTGCAAGCATTCTCCGATCTCCTGGGTGGCACGGGCGCACTTTTCGCATCCGAAGATTCGGCGGATCTAGCTCGCGTGATTATCGAGCTTTTCGATGATGAGAATCTTCGATCCCAGTTAGCTCTATCTGGATATGAGAGATCGCAATCCTTTGCGTGGGAGAGCGTGGCGCAAGAGGTCTTGGCGGTCTATGAGATGGCGCTGGTTGGAAATTCAGGAATCTCGCTGGAGTCGGAGAGCCGAGTCTGGAATCGGTTAAGAAATACGGGTGGGGGAGAATGAAAACACTCATAACGGTTGTACTCCTATTACTTGTACTGGCTTGGTATCTCTCCTTTCTTGCCTCCCGCCTTGATCGCCTGCATCATCGAGTTGAGACCTCATGGGAGCATCTAGATGCCTTGCTCCAACGCCGAGCAGCCGTTGCTCTAGAAATAGCCCACTCAACTGGAATCGATCCGGCCACCTCGCTGGTTCTGACGGCCTCGGCATACCAAGCGCGCGAGGCGACTATCTTGGAGCGAAGTGATTCAGAGAGCTCACTTTCGCAATCGTTGAAGATGATTGCAGATCAAGAATCTAGCAACCCGATTGATCCCGATCTTCTCAAACAACTCAAAGAGATTACGGACAAGATAAAGATTGCAATTGTGATTCATTTAGAGGCGGTCAATACTGCGCGAACTGTTCGCGGAAAGTTCTTTGTTAAATTATTTCGACTAGCTGGCCATGCACCGTTGCCTGTGCGCTACGCCTTTGAGGATGATGTCCTATGAAACTTCTCAAACCATTCCTTCTTTTGAGTTCTATTGCGCTTCTTAGTGCTTGTTCGTCGCCCGTTCATACGGGGAGCAAAGCAGTGCCTACAAATGTTTTGACTGGATTGCCAGGTACAAATGGTCCGGTTCTGGCAGTGAAGATAGACGATACTTCTGCGGCGCACCCACAGATCGGGTTGGAAGCAGCCGATGTTGTGTACATCGAACAAGTTGAAGGCGGATTGACTCGCCTCGCCGCAATCTATTCGCAGTACCCCGAACATATTCCTTCTTCAATCGGGCCAATACGTTCTGCTCGTATCAGCGATATCGATTTACTGGCGCAATATGGTCATGTGGCTTTTGCTTTTAGCGGAGCGCAATCAAAGTTCTATCCCGTACTCAACGCGGCAAATATTGAGAATGTCAGCGCCGATCGAGAGCCTGCCTCTATCTATTCCCGAGATCCTGGTCGAACTGCGCCAACCGATATGTTGTTGGACCCAACTAAGTTGTTGGATAAGACCATCAAAACAGAGTCACGTAACGTGGATACGGTTAAGAGCGTCGGCTGGAACTTTGGCACTCTTTCGATTGATGCCAAGACTCTTAAAGCGATTGGTGCAGTAAGAATTGAGAGCGCTTCACTCAAATGGCCGGCATCTAGTTATCAGCTCAATTGGAGCGCCTCACTAAAGCGATGGATGATCGACTATCGCCACGCACCGGATCTGAGTGCAAATGGCTCGCAATTATCGACCGAGAATTTCGTTGTTCAAGAGGTCTCCATTACCGATTCGATTTATCACGACAAAGTTGGTGGCATCACACCTTTTAGTAACACCGTAGGAAATGGCGCCGGCTATCTGTTGCGGGATGGATATGCCATTCCTTTGACTTGGCACCGGCCAACACCCGAGGCGGGCACGACCTGGAACTTCTTAGATGGCAGCGAGTCGAAATTCACTCCTAGCCATATCTGGATTGCGCTCACCGATAACCAGCCTAGTTTCACCTATCCCGCAACGGCAAAGTAGACTTCTAAACCTATATTCCGCGATTTAACACCCAGGAGATAACGATGTCAGAGAAGAACGATTCCCTAATCGGCACCGCTCGCGTCAAGCGCGGTATGGCAGAGATGCTTAAGGGTGGCGTCATCATGGATGTGGTAAATGTTGAACAAGCCAAGATTGCTGAAGATGCTGGCGCTGTTGCAGTTATGGCACTTGAGCGCGTACCGGCCGATATCCGCGCGCAAGGCGGGTCTCCCGTATGTCAGATCCAGATATGATCGAAAAAATTCAAGCAGCGGTATCTATTCCAGTGATGGCAAAAGTGCGCATCGGACACTTTGTAGAAGCTCAAGTTTTAGAGACACTCAAAGTTGATTACATCGATGAATCTGAAGTCTTAACTCCGGCAGATTACGAGCACCATATTGATAAGTGGAATTTCACTGTCCCATTCGTCTGCGGAGCGACCAATCTTGGTGAGGCACTTCGTCGAATCAATGAAGGTGCGGCAATGATTCGCTCCAAGGGCGAGGCTGGAACTGGCGATGTTTCAAATGCCACCACACATATGCGCAAAATAAGTGGTGAGATTCGTAGACTCTCTTCACTTCGGGAAGATGAGTTATATGTTGCGGCAAAAGAGCTGCAAGCGCCTTACGCACTTGTGAAAGAAGTTGCTGAAACTGGAAAACTTCCAGTAGTTCTCTTCACAGCGGGCGGAATCGCTACTCCAGCCGATGCAGCAATGATGATGCAACTCGGAGCAGATGGTGTATTTATTGGTTCCGGCATTTTCAAATCAGGAGATGCAGCAAAGCGCGCCGCCGCCTGTGTAAAAGCCACCACTTTCTACACAGATCCGAAAGTTGTTGCCGACGCTTCACGCGGTTTGGGCGAGGCGATGGTGGGAATCAATGTAGCTGATATCCCAGTACCACATCGTTTGGCTGAACGCGGCTGGTAATTTTTTATGAAGGTTGGAGTACTCGCACTCCAAGGTGATTTTCGCGAACACCTAGCGACGTTGCATACTCTCGGCGCGCAGGCTTGCGAAGTCAAAACTCTGGAACAACTCCAAAGCGTCGACGCCTTGGTAATTCCGGGCGGAGAGTCAACGACGATGAGCAAGTTAGCTATTGCTTTTGGCCTCATGCAACCTATTCGAACTCGAATCTCGGAAGGGATGCCGGTCTATGGCTCGTGCGCGGGAATGATCATGCTTGCAAATACGATCCAAGATCCAGCGTCCGGGCAGGAATCTTTTGGGGGATTAGATATCGTTGTTCGTCGAAATGCTTTCGGAAGGCAAGTTGATTCTTTTGAGGCTGATTTAGCGATAAATGGAATCCAAGGCGCCCCAATGCGCGCAATATTTATTCGTGCACCATGGGTGGAGAGTTACAGTCAGGCGGTTGATGTGCTGGCGAGCGTGGAAGTGGATGGAGCCTCGCATCCGGTAGCAATCCAACAGGGAAAGCTTTTAGCTACCTCATTTCACCCGGAGATTTCCGGCGATAATCGCGTGCATCGCTACTTCCTTGAGGAGATTTGCCAGAAGGCTTAGCACGGCTGTGGAGAGTTCTACTAAAGTTTTTTCCACTAATTTCTACTAACATTGCCCTACGAAATTAGTAGGGGGTTAACATGTCAGGCCATTCCAAATGGGCAACAACTAAGCACAAAAAGGCAATCATTGATTCCAAGCGTGCGAAGAACTTTGCCAAGTTAATTAAGGGAATCGAAGTAGCTGCCCGAGCTGGTGGCGTTGATATTTCTGGCAACCCAACCCTTTATGATGCAATTGCTAAAGCAAAGAAGAACTCAGTGCCTTCCGACAATATTGAACGTGCAATCAAGCGCGGTGGCGGACTCGAATCTGGCGGCGCTGATTACCAGACCATTATGTATGAAGGTTATGGTCCTGGGGGAGTTGCGCTCTTGATTGAATGTTTATCTGATAATCGTAATCGGGCGGCCTCTGAAGTACGAGTTGCCGTCACTCGCAACGGTGGAAACATGGCCGATCCCGGATCTGTCTCCTATATGTTCAACCGAAAAGGCGTAATCATCGTAAATAAGGCTAATGGAATTACCGAAGATAAAATTTTGGAAAGCGTGCTGGAAGCTGGCGCCGAAGAGGTCAATGACTTAGGCGAGGCTTTTGAAGTTGTCAGTGAAGCCGGTGACCTTGTTGCAGTTCGCGAAGCCCTACAAGCGGCTTCGATTGACTACGAATCTGCAGATACCTCCTTCCTGGCTGATCTCTCAATCCCGCTTGATGCGGAGACCGCAACCAAGGTATTTCATCTGATTGACGCCATTGAAGAGTTGGATGATGTGCAGAATGTCTACGGAAACTTCGATGTCTCCGATGAAGTCATGGCGAGCCTCTAAAAGTAACTAGCGCCGCAGCAAGTACGCTGAGCTCATGCGAGTTCTTGGAATAGACCCTGGCCTAACTCGCTGTGGAATTGGCATCGTTGAAAATGCGACGGCTCAAAATCTAGCGCTGGTCAGCGTAGGAGTTATTTATACCCCTACTGATTCTCCATTAGAAGCGCGCTTGCTGGATCTAGAGAATCAATTGAAACATTGGATTGCAGAATTTAAGCCCGATGTGATCGCAGTTGAACGAGTCTTCTCACAACTCAATGTTCGAACTGCAATGGCAACCGGCCAGGCGGCGGGAGTAGCGCTGTTAATTGCCGCGCGCGCCGGCATTCCAGTCGTGATGCACACTCCCTCAGAAGTTAAAGCAGCAGTTACAGGTTCTGGCCGCGCAGATAAGAAGCAAGTTGCCCTTATGGTGCAAAAGCTCTTGAAGTTAGATGAGATTCCAAAGCCAGTTGATAGTACTGATGCCTTGGCACTTGCCATATGCCATCACTGGCGAGGGGCAGGAAATAACCGAATCGCAGCTGCGTTAGCGAAAGAGAAACTCAGGCTAAAGCGGGTGGGTGCAAAGTGATTGCTTCTGTTAAAGGTCCGGTAAAACACGTAGGTATTTCCAGCGCCGTCATTGAAGTTGGCGGAGTCGGAATGCTCGTCAATATTCCAGCATCCTTGGCGGCATCACTTGTTGTTGGCAGATCTACTGAACTCTTTACGCAACTAGTTGTGCGCGAAGACTCATTGACTTTATATGGTTTTGAATCAATGGCTGCTCGTGAGTTCTTTGAGTTATTGCAATCGGTATCTGGAATCGGACCGAAAGTTGCGCAGTCTGCGCTCTCACTTATGGATGATAAAGAGCTAGCAAGTGCAATCGCTCATGAGGATACCGCTACCTTGGAGCGTATTCCTGGCCTCGGCAAAAAGGGCGTCGCACGGTTAATTCTTGAGCTCAAGGAGAAAGTGGCGCATCTCTCCGGTGGTACAACCATGCAAACTGGTGCTGCTTGGCGAACTTCGTTGGCGAGTGCACTTATGGGACTGGGTTATTCACAGAAAGAATGTGATGCGGCGATGGATAAGGTCAGTTCGGAACTTGGCTCAACTGCAGTTAATACCCCGCTCTCAGAACTTTTGAAGAGCGCTTTACAAAATCTAGGTCGTGGATAGTGAATGAGAATATAAGTTCGGTATCTGCACATGAGGATGAAGTAAATCTTGAAGGCGCGCTGCGCCCGGAGAATTTAAAGGAGTTCGTCGGGCAGTCCCGGGTTGCCAATCAACTCGACCTTTTACTATCTGCTGCTCGATCTCGACAAGCACCAGCCGACCATGTCTTACTCTCCGGCCCTCCCGGGCTTGGCAAAACCACTCTGGCAATGATTATTGCAAGTGAGATGGGTGCACCCATTCGCATTACTAGTGGTCCGGCCATTCAACATGCGGGAGATTTGGCTTCGATTCTCAGCACATTAGTTGAGGGTGAAATACTTTTTCTCGACGAGATACATCGCATGTCGCGGCCGGCAGAAGAGTTGTTATACATGGCGATGGAGGATTTTCGGGTCGATGTGATTGTCGGAAAGGGTGCTGGCGCAACAGCAATTCCGTTAGACCTTCCTCATTTCACTTTGGTTGGGGCAACTACTAGGGCGGGTTTACTACCAAGTCCATTACGCGACCGTTTCGGTTTTACTGCACAACTTGATTTTTACGAAGATCAAGAGCTGGCACATATTGTGCAACGAAGCGCCGGTCTGCTCTCGGTTTCAATCACCGAAGACTCTGTAAATGAAATAGGTTCGCGTTCTCGTGGCACACCGCGTGTGGCCAATCGTTTGCTCAGGCGAGTTCGAGATTATGCCCAGGTTCATAACGCCGGGACTGTCACCATAAAGGAGACCCAGGCGGCACTGGAAATGTATGAAGTCGACCCGCTGGGACTAGATCGATTGGATCAGGCAGTTTTGGGTGCGATTGTTCATCGCTTTAATGGTGGACCGGTTGGGCTTTCTACATTGGCGATGGCGATTGGCGAAGAGGCAGAGACGATTGAATCTTTGGCGGAGCCCTTCCTTGTGCGCTCTGGATTTATCTCGCGAACTCCCCGTGGAAGGACAGCGACGAAAGCAGGTTTTGCCCACTTGGGCGCAACCCCGCCACCTGACCTACCGGATATTGGGACCAGTTCACTTTTTTAAGCCATAAAACTCGGCCGGCTTTGGGTTTTCGACAGGGCCACCCTTAACGCCTAGACTTGCGCCTCATGTCTGCCAATAATGTGAAATCCGCTAGCTCCAAGGGAGCTAAATCGTCTGGTCGTCCAGGACGTACTCTCGCCATCCTTCTAATCGCGGTAGTTGCCTTTGGCGCACTCTCGCTCGTGCAAGGCGCGACCAAGTTCAAACTCGGTCTTGACCTTCGCGGTGGTACGAGTGTGACTCTGCAACCACGCGTAACAGCGGGCGGCAAAGTAACAAGTGCGGCCATCGATCAAGCGGTCTCCATTATTCGCCAGCGCGTAAACTCACTCGGCGTCGCTGAGTCAGAAGTCTCTGCACAAGGTACGGGCGCAAATCGCCAGATCGTGATCTCGGTACCTGGTGCCACTGGTCGCAGAATTGTTGATCTTGTTGGACAAACTGCAGAGTTGCGTTTCCGTCCGGTCCTCGTGGAGGGTGCTGGAAATGGTGGTTCGCTTTTAACAAAGAGCGATACTAAAACCACAACTCAGGCAACTCTTCCAACCGGCGTTACTCCAGCCCTTAACGCGGCTTATGCAGCACTTGATTGCACCAAGGCCACGAACCGTCAAGGCGGTGGGGGAGATGACCCAAATGCAGCAATCGTTTCTTGTAACCGTTCTGGAACTAATAAGTACATCTTGGCTCCGGCGGAAGTTCTAGGAAACCAAGTTTCTAAGGCTTCAGCGGCGATCGATCAACAAGGTGCTGCCGGTTGGTATGTACTTCTCAACTTCAATGGCGTTGGAACTACTAAGTTCGGCGCAATGACTTCTCGCGTAACAAAGCTTGCCTCACCTCAAAATCAAGCGGCGATTGTCCTTGACGGGCTGGTAATTTCCGCTCCCCGCATTAACGAAGCAATTTTGACAGGAAGCGCTCAGATCACTGGTGGTTTCACGCAAGCTGATGCAACTGATTTGGCGAATGTACTTAAGTACGGCGCCCTGCCACTCGCATTTGATCGCGGCGAGGTTCAACAAATTTCACCAACCCTGGGTTCTGATCAACTTCATGCTGGCCTGCTTGCAGGCGGACTCGGTCTCTTGCTCGTGATCTTGTACTCGCTGCTCTATTACCGAGGACTTGGTCTAGTTTCTGTCGGCTCACTTCTCGTCGCCGGAGTCGTCACAACTCTCTCGTTCTTGCTTCTCGGAAAGTGGATTGGTTTCACGCTCACATTGGCTGGCATCGCTGGTGCAATTGTCTCGATCGGTATCACGGCCGACTCATTTATCGTCTACTTCGAGCGGTTGCGCGATGAGGTACGAGATGGTCGTTCACTTCGCACCGCGGTTGAAACCGGTTGGGCGCGAGCTCGCCGTACCATCATCGTGGCTGACTCGGTCTCGTTGATCGCATCGATTTTGCTCTATTTCTTTGCGGTAGGAAGCGTACGTGGTTTCGCCTTTACCCTTGGTCTTACGACTTTAGTTGACTTGATTGTTGTCTTCTTCTTCACCAAGCCACTTGTTTCATTCCTAAGTCGGGTTTCGTTCTACGCCAATGGCCATAAACTCTCCGGCTTTTCTTCGCAGAGTCTCGGCGTTGTTACTACAGAGAAGGAGGCTTAATCAATGAGCCGTTTAACTGGTCTAGGTGGACGTCTATATCGCGGAGAAAGCTCCGTTGATTTCATTGGAAAGCGTCGTCGTTGGTATGCGCTCTCAGGTCTAGTCCTCATTCTTTCTGCAGTGGCACTTGGCGTTCAAGGCCTGCATCTTGGAATCGAATTTAAGGGCGGTTCAGAGTTCACAATCACAAAGGCCGGCGCCACTATTGCGCAAGCTAATGATGTACTCAAGAGCGCTGGGATCACCGGTGAGAACGTTGTCCAGAAAATTGGCACCGATAAGCTCCGCATTCAAACCGGCTCACTCTCCAACGCCGTATCAAATGATCTCCAGTCCAAACTAGCTGCTGCATTTGCTATAGATATCAATAACATCGACACCCAGAGCATTGGGCCTTCATGGGGCAAAGAGATTACTCATAAGGCGCTCTATGGCCTCTTTGGATTCATCATCGTTGTGATGATCTACCTCGCTATGGCATTCGAGCCAAAGATGGCGTTGGCTGCGATTATCGCCGTTATTCACGACGTATTCATCACGGTTGGAATCTATGCGCTCGTTGGCTTTGATGTTACGCCGGCAACAGTTATCGGCTTTCTTACGATTCTTGGTTATTCGCTCTATGACACTGTCGTTGTATTCGACAAGGTTAAAGAAAATACTCGCTCAGTCACTAGCGTTGGCAAGATGACCTATTCGCAAGCAGCCAATCTGGCTGTCAATCAGACTCTGGTTCGTTCATTTAACACTTCGCTCATCGCTTTGCTACCTGTGGCATCAATTCTCTTCGTAGGTGCAGGCCTGCTCGGTGCCGGAACGCTTAAGGATCTTTCGCTGGCGCTCTTTATCGGTTTAGCTGTTGGAACTTACTCTTCGATCTTTATTGCTACCCCTATTTTGGCAGCGCTTCGTGAACGCGAACCAGCTATGAAGGCGCTAGCAAAGAGAGTCAACGCACGTGGGGGATTAACTCCGACTGAAGTTAGTGCGGCGCAAGCGAGCGTCAGCGCAGTGCCGGCTGGCTCATCCGATAAAGCCAATCGTGCTCGTGGTCCGCGCAATCAACCTAAGCGCAAGCACCGCTAAAAACAGCGCTATCAAATCACGGGTAATCTAGGAGCATGAAAAAGCTCCTAGAACCCTTAGAGAGCAAGTTTCGTGCGCATCATCCCGATGCTTCCTTAGGAAATCTAGAACGCGCATATGTGATCGCTGCCAAGGCGCACGAAGGTCAACTCCGTAAATCCGGCGAACCGTATATCACTCACCCAATCGCAGTAGCTGAAATATTGGCCGATATTGGACTTGATGAGGCAACGCTAATTGCCGCCTTATTGCATGACACCGTTGAAGATACCGAATATTCATTAGAACAACTCACGAGTGATTTTGGATCCGAAGTAGCAGGCTTGGTTGATGGAGTGACCAAACTAGACAAGCTCACATATGGACCAAATGCAGAGGCAGAGACGCTGCGAAAGATGGTTATCGCGATGTCCAGAGATATTCGCGTCCTAGTAATCAAGCTTGCAGACCGGCTTCACAATGCCCAAACCTGGGGATTTGTCTCGCCTGAATCCTCGGCGCGTAAGGCGCGCGAGACCTTAGATATTTACGCTCCACTAGCTCACCGTCTTGGTATGAGTGCAATTAAGTGGGAGCTGGAAGATCTCTCATTTAGAACACTTGAGCCCAAGAAATATGAAGAGATTGAACGCCTGGTAACTGAACGCTCACCTTCCCGCTCTAAATTTACCGAGGATGTTATTGCAGCTATCGAAGTAGATCTCAAAGAAGAGGGAATCCAAGCAAAGGTCTCTGGACGTCAAAAGCATTTATATAGCGTCTATCAAAAGATGGTTGTGCGCGGACGAGAATTTGGTGAGATTTACGACTTAGTTGGCATCAGAGTATTAGTTGAAGATGTACGAGATTGTTACGCAGTACTAGGGGCTATTCACGCCAGGTGGAGTCCAGTTCCAGGCCGATTTAAAGATTACATTGCGATGCCGAAATTCAACTTGTATCAATCGCTGCACACGACAGTTATTGGCCCAACCGGCAAAGCGGTAGAAATTCAAATACGAACCTTCGATATGCACGCGAGGGCTGAATACGGAATCGCTGCCCACTGGAAATATAAGATCGCCCCTTCCAGCAATGAGCAAGGCACAAGCCCGGATATGGCATGGTTGAAACAACTTCACGAGTGGCAACAGGAGACTGCGGATGTCGGCGATTTTCTCGACACCCTTCGATATGACTTACGGACGCCAGAAGTCTTTGTCTTTACCCCTAAAGGTACGGTTGTCGCACTACCCGCCGGATCCACGCCAGTGGACTTTGCCTACTCGGTACATACAGAAGTAGGAAATAAATGTGTTGGCGCAAAGGTCAATGGCAAGTTGGTACCTCTGGAATCGGCGTTGACTAACGGGGATGTAGTAGAAGTTCTTACGAATAAAAGTGTCAACGCTGGACCAAGCCGCGATTGGCTCAACTTCGTTCAGTCTCCAAGAGCTCGTTCAAAGATTAAGGCCTGGTTCACTAAGGAGCGCAAGGAAGAGGCGGTCGATGCCGGGCGCGAGTCGCTCGCGCGACAGATGCGAAAAGTGGGACTCCCTCTTACCAAGATTTTTGCTGGCCAGGCGATACTCGAGTTGGCGCACGAGCTGCATTACGCCGATATCGAAACCCTCTATGCCGCAATCGGAAATGGGCATATCTCGCCGCAAGCGATTGTTGAGAAGCTTGTTGCGGCGATGGGTGGGGATGAAACTCATGCAGAGAGTGAATTTGAAAGTGCCATCAATCATGCGCATATCAACCAGGTGCCCCGAACTACCTCTGGTGTTGAAGTTGAGGGTGTAGGAGATGTACTCGTAAAGCTGGCGCGCTGCTGTACGCCGGTTCCGGGTGACGAGATTATTGGTTTTATAACTAAGGGCAGTGGCGTCTCGGTACATCGAACTGACTGCATCAACTTGGATGATCTCAAGGAACATCAAGGGGAGCGGTTAACGAAAGTTAAGTGGAACTTAAGTGCCAAGACGCTTTTTTTGGTAAATATACAGGTGGAGGCGCTGGATCGAGCGCGCTTGCTTTCAGATCTCACAAGAGCGCTCTCGGATCAGCATGTAAATATTCTTAACGCTGCGGTGAGCACAGCTAAAGATCGAACTGCTTTCTCAAGGTTCACCTTTGAGATGGCAGATGCCACTCACTTGGATTCAGTATTAGCAGCGGTACGGCAGGTGGAAGGTGTCTATGACGTCTACCGCACAACTAATAACTAAGCCTTAAAGTCGGCTAAGCCTTTCTGGGCCTCTTCTAGCCAAGCTTTACGAGCCGATGCTGCTTCGCGAGCAACTTGCGCCTTCTTTGAATCTCCGGCAGCTTCAGCCTTTGCCGCTGCAGCTTCGTAGGATGCAATCGCATCCTTGAGTCCTTGAACGACTTCATTTGCGCGCGCAATAGCGGTTGGATCAGTTCGGCGTGAATGTTCTTCATTCAAGGCATGAATCTCTGCCTCCACCTTGTCGACGCG
Organism: uncultured Actinomycetes bacterium; assembly: GCA_903838035.1. Classification (GTDB taxonomy): domain Bacteria; phylum Actinomycetota; class Actinomycetes; order Nanopelagicales; family Nanopelagicaceae; genus AAA044-D11. The sequence continues at coordinate 29,640 of CAILWW010000029.1, forward strand.
AGCATCGAGCGCGGCGCGCTTGCTGCGTTCGGTCATACCGATCTTCTGCCATTGCTCCATGAGAGCGCGGAAGTTCTTCTTGGCGGTTGAAAGGTCTGAGATAGGAAGAATCGCTTCGATTTTAGTAATTAGCTCTTCGCGCTTTATGAGGTTAGCTGCCATCGTTTCGGTTCGCTTACCCATATCTTCATTCTTTGCTGCGAAGAATTGATCTTGAGCCGCTTTAAAGCGAGCCCAAAGTTTGGCATCGACTGATTGCTTGCCTCGACCAGAAGCCTTCCAGGCATCCATCAATTCCTTGAAACGTTTAGCGGTATTGAGCCACTCCTTGCTGGTTGCCAATTTTTCGGCTTCTAGAACTAATGCTTCCTTCTTCGCCGCGACATCGGCGTTGACGCTCTCTAGGGAAGCGAAGTGAGTTCTGCGTCGTTTATCAAATTTATTGCGAGAGGCGGAGAACCGCTTCCAGAGTTCAGTATCCGTTGTCTTATCAAGGCGAGGAGCAGCCTTCCATTCATCCAGCAAGACCTTCAAACGCTCGCTCGTAACTTTCCAATTCTCAGAGAGGGCAAGGGATTCGGCTTCTGCAACCAGCTTCTCTTTTTCAAGAAGTGTTGCCGCCTTCTTCGCCTCACGAACCGCTGCCTCAAGATCTTTTCGCTCTTGGTATGCGGCGCGATGATCTTCAATCAGAGATGGGAGTTGTTCGACGGAAGCTGCAAGGAGTGCGAGATCGCCGACGCCGTTGAGATTTTTCACTTGCTCGCGCAATTTGTTTACCGCTTCATGAGCGTCGGATGGGACTAGCGCGCCATTCTTAATGCGAGAGGCGAGCAGCGCCACCTCCGAGGCGAGGGATTCAAATTTGCGTACAAAGTATGAGAGAGCTTCCTCAGCGCTCTTTCCAGGATAGGAGCCAACGGCTCGTTCACCTTCTGGGGTACGAACATAAACGATTCCATCTTCGGCGACTCGGCCGAATTGAGAGGGATCTCCAACGAGAGCGGAAGCTGCCGAGATATCGGAGGTAGCGGGAGTTGGGTTTGGTGTGGCTTCCATAATTGCTCCTTCGTTGCGCGTCATTCGCCACTGTGGCGAACTCGTTATGGGCTTGCACTTACTTTCTCGGTAACTCCGAGGGGATAAAGGTACCCTGAGCACTATAGGTTGGTCGAAACCGTGCACTCAAAGGTGCCATTAATTGAGCGTGAGATGAGGATGCAGGGTGATTCTTGAGGTTATAGCCGCCCCATATTTTGCGACTAACTGCTGGATCTTTGCCCCATCTAAGAACTCTGAGTGCTTCATAGTGGATCCAGGAATGGCAGTGCCAAATCTCCTCCCAGCCATTACCGAAAGATTGCACGCACATAATCTCAAGCCAATTGCAACGTTGGTGACGCATGGTCATTTAGACCATACGTTCTCGGTTACTCCGCTCTGCAAGGGGTATGACATTCCCGCTTACGTTCATAAGACGGATAGCAAATTAATTGCCGATCCCTTCAAGATACTCATCCCCGGCGGTCCCATAGATTCTTTGCTCAAAGATTTTGGTACTTTGGAATTCACAAACCCGGATGAGCTCATCGCTTTTGAGGATAAGTTCAAAATTAATATCGCGGGATTCGACATCGTCGCGCATCACGCACCTGGACACACAGCAGGCTCTGCCACTTTCGTCGTCAACGATGAATTTCTTATTGCCGGTGATGTGCTCTTTGCCGGTGCTATTGGACGAACGGATCTACCTTCCGGCTCCAGCGCCGATATGAAGGTTTCGCTGCGCAATAAAATATTGCCACTGGCCGATGAGTTAATAGTTCTTCCTGGCCATGGCCCGCAAACTACAATCGGCCGCGAGCGAAAGAACAATCCATACTTACAAGAAGATTTTCTTAATTCGCCATCAGTGAAGGGGGAGTAATGGCAAAGATTCAAGCACCGAAGGGCGTCAGTGAATATTTCCCACCCCGCTCCACCTACTTTGAAAAAGTACGTGAGACTTTGATCGGTGCCGCGAAGAACGCGGGTTATTCTATGATGGAGCTGCCCGTCTTTGAAGATACCGAACTCTTTATTAGAGGTGTGGGTGAGTCAACGGATGTAGTCTCCAAAGAGATGTACACCTTTGAAGATCGCGGCGGCCGTTCCATCACTTTGCGCCCAGAGGGCACAGCCGGTGTAATGCGCTCAGTTATCGAACACAATCTGGATAAGGGCCAATTACCTGTCAAAGTTTGGTACTCGGGTGCCTTCTTTCGAGCCGAACGTCCGCAACAAGGTCGTTATCGTCAGTTCTACCAAGTGGGAATTGAAGCTATCGGTGGAAGCTACCCTGAAATTGATGCCGAAGTAATTGCGGTTGCTTGGCGTTCCTTCAAAACCCTTGGCTTAACTAATTTTCATCTTGATATCACCTCGCTCGGGGACGCTGAATCAAGATCCCGCCATAGAGTCGATCTCGTTAAATTCTTATCAGGTCTCAACCTTGATGAGGCAACTGCGCGTAGAGCTGAAATAAATCCACTCCGTCTCTTTGATGATAAGCGCGCCGAGATTATCGAATCGATGAAATCCGCCCCGTTACTTTTGGATTATCTCAATAATGAATCGTTGGCACATTTCCAGAAAGTCCAAGAACTTCTGACGAATTTCGGCGTGGAATTTCGCATTAATCCTCGAATGGTTCGGGGTTTGGACTATTACACGGGTACTACCTTTGAATTCGTTCACGATGGTCTCGGAGCTCAATCTGGAATTGGAGGCGGCGGTCGTTATGACGGACTTATGTCTGACCTAGGCGGAGCCGATCTCTCTGGCATAGGTTTTGGCATCGGCGTGGATCGTGTTCTTCTGGCAGCCGAAGCCGAAGGTATCTTCGTCACGGATGAGCGACCAATCGAGTCGGTCAAACTTTTTGCGATAGCAATGGGCGTGGAAGCTAAAAGTTACGTCGCCGGATTAGTAAATGCGCTTCGCGATGAGGGCATAAGCGCTGATATGGCCTATGGAGATCGCGCGCTGAAAGGCTCCATGAAGGCAGCAGATAAAAGCGGTGCGCGTTTTAGCATTGTTATAGGCGCAGATGAGTTGGCGAGCGGGCAAGCGCAGCTCAAAGATATGCAATCTGGTCAGATGCAATCGATTACAATTGCCAGATATTCCGATGTAACTCAAAAGATTCGCTCTCTGTAAGGACTTCTAAAAATGCTACGTACCCATGATGCTGGCTCGCTTCGAAGTGGCGATGCCGGAACAACTGTCACTCTTGCCGGTTGGGTGGCGCGTAGACGCGATCATGGTGGAGTTGCCTTTATAGATTTACGAGACGCTTCAGGTGCAGTCCAGGCAGTTATCCACGATGAAGAACTCGCGGGTTCCTTACGTGCTGAATGGTGCATCCTGTTAACTGGAAAAGTCTCAGTTCGACCGGAAGGAAATGCGAACCTAACGATTCCAACTGGTGAAATCGAAATCATCGTTGAATCTCTTAAAGTCCTTAGCGAAGCCGCGCCACTTCCTTTTCCAGTCGACAGTGGTGACTTAAGCACCATCAGTGAGGAAGTTCGACTGAAGTATCGCTATCTAGATCTGCGCCGCGAAGGTCCAGCCAAAAATCTACGCCTTCGCTCACAGGTGACATCGGCTATCCGCGGAGTTATGGATGAAGAGGATTTTCTCGAAATCGAAACTCCTTACTTAACTAGATCCACTCCAGAAGGTGCGCGAGATTTCCTCGTTCCGGTTCGGCTACAACCGGGCTCTTGGTACGCCCTTCCACAATCTCCACAATTATTCAAACAACTGCTAATGGTCGCCGGCATGGAGCGTTACTATCAAATAGCTCGATGTTTCCGAGACGAGGATTTCCGCGCAGATCGCCAACCCGAATTCACCCAACTCGATATAGAGATGTCCTTCGTTGATCAAGAAGATATCTTGAAAGTCGCGGAAAAGATTCTGACTAAGGTATTCAAAAAAGTTGTTAATTATGAGATCCCGATGCCAATCGCTCGCATGACCTATTGGGAAGCGATGCGCAGATACGGCTCTGATAAACCTGATCTTCGTTTTGGTAACGAACTTGTTGATGCTACCGATTACTTTAAAGAGACTACTTTCCGAGTCTTCCAAGCTGAGTATGTCGGAGCCGTTGTGATGCCAGGTGGCGCAGCCACTCCTCGCCGCGAACTCGATGCCTGGCAAGAGTGGGCCAAAGCGCGCGGCGCTAAAGGGCTCGCCTATATTCTCGTCGGTGAGGATGGGTCGCTTTCAGGTCCGGTGGCAAAGAATCTCTCTGAACATGAGAGTGCAAATATTGCGGCGCATGCTGGAGCAAAACCGGGCGATGCAATTTTCTTCGCCGCGGGTGAGCGCATCTCCTCGCTCAATCTACTTGGCGCAGTTCGACTTGAGGTTGGCAAGCGTTGCGGCCTTATCGATGAGAGCCGCTGGGAGTTTCTCTGGGTAGTTGATGCCCCAATGTTTGAGCGGATCGATTCGACCAATCCAGAGAGTGGTTGGACGGCAGTCCACCACCCATTCACTGGTCCAAAGCCCGAGTATGCCGAGAACTTCGATAAGGCTCCCGGAGATGCGTTGGCATATGCCTATGACATCGTGCTCAACGGAAGTGAGATTGGTGGCGGATCCATCAGAATTCATGATCGCGCGATGCAGAAGCGAGTCTTTGACACCATCGGACTTTCCGCGGCCGAGGCCGAGAGCAAATTTGGATTCTTGCTGGAAGCATTTAATTATGGTCCGCCGCCTCATGGCGGAATAGCACTTGGGCTCGACCGACTCTGCGCGCTTCTTGCAGGAGCCGAATCGATTCGTGAGGTTATTGCCTTTCCAAAGACGGCCAGCGGCGGTGATCCATTAACTGGAGCCCCAACGCCAATTACCCCAGCACAGCGAAAAGAAGCTGCGGTCGATTTCGTTCCCGAGAAAAAATCTGAGTAAATAGGGCAGACTTCGCGGGTGAGAATTCAAGCCCGCAAATCGGCCTTTCGCCTCACATTTGTCTTAGCTTCATTGTTGGTCCTAACTGCATGCGCTGCACCTTCTCATCTTTACGCTGCAAATAAGAAGAGTGGTACCTATTTCACGCTTCCTTATAGTTGGAAGAGAATTTCACAATCAACGCTCACTAAACAAGAGTCACTCTCAAAGGCGACTGGAGCGGCGGAACGGCTGGCCGCTGTTCAATGGCAAGAAGCTTATTCACCATCGAAAGAGGTGAGCGCTGCTGAAATATTTTCGCTCAAATCACCACCCGCGCCAACAGTTTACGTTCGTGTTCGCGCCTTAACGAGCGAGGAGATGAATAGCGTCTCATATAACTCGCTTCGCGATATCTTCGTTCCATTAACCTCTTGGCTCAATAGCACCAGCGATTTTGCAACTACCCCTGTACCCATGACCAAGTTTCAACTTTTGGGAGATGAGGAGCGGGTCGAGAAGGGTGCTCGTGGTGTTCGTAGCATCTTCTCTTTTACCGGGGCAGATGGGATAGACCAGACTTTCAATCAGACCGCGCTAATCTCACCAGATCACTCAATCATGTATATCTTGCTGGTGCGAGCCAGGAGCGTTGACTACGCCAAGAGCCAAAAAATTCTTACCGATATATCAAATTCATTCACCGTACTAGGAGCAGCATGAGTTCTTCAGAGGTAAAAGGCCGAATCAAAGATGATGAGCGCACCACTCGAATTCATCTCACTCTCTTTGATCGCACCAAGTTCCTTCTCTTGTTCGCGCTTGTCTTCTTCATTCTGGTGTGGGCCGCGATGGCCGATAATCCGCTGCTGTCATTTTCTGATGCAGCAACTGGTGCGTTCACTAAGCGCTGGTGGATCGTTGCAATCGCCGCCTTTGAAATAGTTCGCCAACTCCATTTCCTACTCGCAGAATTACTTGCTCCTTACCATGGAGTCTGGGTTAAGTACTTCGCACTCGTTGATCGAGTGATTCACAAACTCAGCGACTGGACTAGATATCGAATCTCTCGGGTAGCAAAGGTTCTACTTTTCGTAGCTCTCTTAGCTGTAGTCCTTGGAGCGGTATATAAGGAGACGCCTATTAAGGCGCTCTTCCTGGCTCCAAAAGCGTTGTGGAGCGCTTTACCAATGCTCGGACAACTTCTCTTTGCAGTGGTCTTTATCCTTATTCAATTCTTTGCGATGTTCTGGTTCCTCAGCAGGGGCGGAATTGATACCTATTTCCCAGATGATGTCCGCACACGATTTAGCGATGTTTGGGGTCAGGATCATGTCCTGAATCGAATTCGTGAAAATTTACTCTTTCTCGAGTCACCAGAAAAGATTGAAGACCATGGGGGATATGTACCGGGAGGAATTCTGCTCTGGGGTCCACCAGGTACCGGCAAGACCTTGATGGCAGAATCTATGGCCGGCGAGACGGGTAAACCCTTCGTATTTGTAGATCCGGGCGCCTTCAACAATATGTTCTTTGGCGTTGGAGTGTTAAAGGTTAAGTCACTCTTTAGAAAGCTCCGTAAGTTGGCGCTGCGTTACGGCGGGGTTGTTGTCTTTTTCGATGAAGCTGACTCTTTGGGCAACCGAGGAATCTCTGTTGGTGGTGGAGCGGCTCGTTCAAATCCATTCTCTGGTGCCTGTCATGGTGGCAACTACCTTTCATCTGAGGCAAGTTCATTGCTGGCACGAGAAGCATTTGTTGCGGGCACCGCGGCTGGTGGAGGCGGCGGAGGCGGCATGGGCACCTTGCAAGCCTTGCTCACTGAATTGAGTGGCTTGAAGAAGCCGCGCGGATTTTTCAATCGAGTATTGCGTCGGGCACTAGGTATGCGACCAAAGAATCCACCGAAATATCGAATTCTCGTGGTGATGGCGACAAATATGCCAGAGGCTCTGGATGAAGCCTTGCTGCGCCCTGGTCGTATCGATCGCATGTATCGAGTTGGATATCCAAGTAAAGCTGGTCGAGTACGGACTTATGAGGGTTACTTGGCAAAGGTCTCTCATTCCTTAACACCTGAGGAGATTGAGAAGTTGGCAACAATAACTCCTTATTCAACGGGAGCAAGTATCAAAGATACGATTAACGAAGCCCTCATTACTGCCATTCGCGATGGACGTACCTCAATCATTTGGTCGGATGTAATTAAGGCAAAGCAATCCAAGGATTTAGGTCCCGCCGAAGATGTTGAGTACATTGACCGAGAGCGTCATGCCGTCGCCGTTCATGAAGCGTGTCATGGAGTAATGGCACATCTCATTAGACGTCACATGGAGATTGATTTAGCGACGATTGAAAAGGGTTCGGATTATTTGGGCATGGTTGCCAGCATTCCGCCGGATGATCAATTCACTCGATGGAAGAGTGAGTATGAAGCCGATATCCTCGTCTCTTTGGCCTCGCTTGCGGGTGAGCGAATCTTCTTTAACGGCGATAATTCATCCGGAGTCTCCAGCGATCTTGAGACAGCAACGACTATCGCGAGTTTGATGGAAGGCCACTGGGGAATGGGCTCAACCATCTCTTCCCATGCCTCAAATCGTAGATTCGAAGTAGGCGCACCAGGTGGCGGCAAACCTCGTGACGCTAAAGAAGAGGCAACTGCGCTTCGCCGCGCCTTAGCCGATCGTATTGAAGATAATCTCTCCACGCTCCTTACCAAGGCGGAAGAGATTCTCAACCTAAATCGCGGAAAAGTCCTCTCCCTTGCTCATGCCCTGGAGCAGTTCAAAACTCTCTCCGGTGAAGATGTTGAGGCGGTAATGAATGGTGGCCGTGGTCCATTGGTCGATGGTGCTCCATATCAATCGCCGGAAAATATCGCGAAAATCGAGCAATATCACCAGTCGGCCCTAGCTGCTCATTTAGAACATCGAAAGCCAGAGCTGTCCCTCCCTATTTTTTAAGTGTGGTCGCTAACTTTCGGGTAGGCTAGCAATATGGGTCCAGGAGGAATTGCAACCATAATTGCAGCGTGCGCTTTGGCAGTTATTGCCATCGCTATCTCATATGTCGTTGTTCGGGTTGGTCGTTTGGTGGACCAAGCCAGCAAGTCACTGGAGCAATTAACCTCGGAGGCGACGCCATTGTTAGAAGAGGTCACTACGACCGTCACTCTTGTCAATGGACCGTTACATGCCATCAATAAGGTCTCCAAAAATATAGAAGAAGTCTCTGGAAAAATTGCAGAGGCGACCGAAGGTTTTCTGGGAAAGAACTCAATGGGACTCAAGGTGGCCGGCGGGTTACTTAACCTCTTTCAAGCGGGCAAAGCTAAGAGCCCACGAAAGAACGCCAGCCGAAAAAAAGCCGCCGCAGGGGAGCAAGAGTAGTTCGTGAACTCCGCTGAAATTAGAGCGCGATGGCTGCGCTTCTTTGAATCTGGCAATAGCCAAGGTTTGACGCATACCGTCGTTCCTTCAGCTTCGCTAATCGCTGACGATCCAAACCTGCTGCTCGTCAATGCCGGCATGGTTCCCTTCAAGCCCTACTTTCTTGGGGAAGTTAAACCACCCTATGTGCGAGCTACTTCGGTTCAGAAGTGTGTTCGAACGCTAGATATTGATGAAGTAGGTAAGACGACTCGGCACGCATCGTTTTTTCAAATGTGCGGAAATTTTAGTTTTGGTGATTACTTTAAAGAAGGCGCTATATCCCTCGCTTGGGAGTTACTTACTAAACCTATAGCTGATGGTGGTTATGGTTTTCCAGAAGAGAAGCTCTGGGTTACTGTCTTTCAAAATGATGATGAAGCGGCTGATATTTGGCACAAGAAGATTGGCATTCCGCGTGAGCGAATTCAACGCCGCGGCATGGAAGATAATTTCTGGTCGATGGGAGTTCCGGGTCCTTGCGGTCCTTGTTCCGAGATTTATTACGATCGCGGTCCGGCTTATGGTGCAGATGGTGGACCTATTGCCGATGAGAATCGTTACCTCGAAGTATGGAACCTAGTCTTCATGCAGAATATTCGGGGCGAGGGCTCAGGCAAAGATGATTACCCTATTTTGGGAGAGCTACCAGCAAAAAATATTGATACCGGACTTGGATTAGAACGAGCTGCTGCGTTGCTCCAAGGCGTAGAAAATATCTATGAAATTGATACAACTATGCAGATTCTCGCGCGCGCCTCTGAGCTCACGGGCGTTAAATATGGAGCAAACCTAAAGAGCGATATCGCCTTGCGCGTAATTGCTGATCATGCGCGCACTTCTATGATGCTGATCGGCGATGGAGTATTGCCTGGTAATGAGGGACGTGGCTACGTATTACGACGAATGATGCGCCGCACTATTCGTAATATGCGAATCCTTGGTGCCCACGAACCTACCGCGACAGAGTTAGTTCAAGCAGCTATCGGTGCTATGGGGGCGCAGTATCCAGAACTCATTGAGAACGCGGAGCGAATCACCACTGTCTCCGTGAATGAGGAAGAGTCCTTTCTCGCTACGCTGAAGAGTGGTACCCAGATCTTCGACCTTGCCGCTAAATCTGCAAAGGGTGCGAACGATGTTCGCCTTGGCGGCGAGACTGTCTTTAAATTGCACGATACATATGGATTTCCTTTTGATCTCACCCTAGAGATGGCTTCGGAGCAAGGTCTCTCTGTAGATGAAGATGGCTTCCGAAAGTTAATGAAGGAGCAGAAGGATCGCGCCAAGGCCGATGCTCGCTCAAAGAAAAGCGGTCACACCGATCTCTCCGAATATCGCAAAATTTTCGATGCTAAAGGCGCAACCAGTTTTATCGGTTATGACAATATTGTTGGCGAAGCCCGCGTCGCTGGAATCCTTGTGGATGGCAAATCAGTTGCCGAATCCGGTGCTAGCAAGGAAATTGAAATTGTCTTAGATCGCACGCCATTTTATGCTGAAGGCGGCGGCCAGCTTCCTGATGGTGGAACCATCAAACTCAGCAATGGAGCCCTTGTAGAAATTGATGATGTGCAATGTCCAGTACCTGGTCTCTATGTACACCGCGGAACAGTTCTCTCGGGTTCAGTTCAGGTATCTGACGAAGCACTTGCTGCCATCGATAGAGAACGTCGCTTGGCAATTTCGCGAGCTCACACTGCTACACATATGGTGCATAAGGCATTCCGGGAGGCGTTAGGCGAGACCGCAACCCAAGCGGGCTCAGAAAATGCTCCTGGTCGTTTCCGCTTCGATTTCCCAGCCAACGGTTCAGTGCCTCCTTCGGTATTACGCGATGTGGAATCCCGGGTAAATGCACTTCTTTTGGAAGATTTAAACGTTACTGCCAAAACGATGACCCAACCCGAAGCGAAAGCTATGGGTGCGATGGCGCTCTTTGGTGAAAAGTATGGCGACCAAGTTCGCGTTGTAAGCGTTGGAGACTGGGCGCACGAGCTTTGCGGAGGCACCCACGTTTCAACATCTGGCCAGCTTGGTTTGGTAAAACTACTTTCGGAATCTTCAATCGGTGCTGGAGTCAGACGTGTTGAAGCTCTTGTTGGCCATGACGCCTTTGATTTTCTCGCCCGTGAACATATTCTCTTAAATTCACTTACTGAGATTGTTAAGGGTGCTAGGACCGAAGAGCTGCCAGAGCGAATCTCGGATTTAATTGAGAAGTTAAAGAGCGCAGAGAAGGAACTTTCACAGTTTAAGACCAATACAATAGCCGCATCTGCCGGAGCGCTACTTGACTCCGCTGCTCGAGTTGGAAATTTCTCTGTTATCACCTCTGCTATCGCCGATGGTGTCTCGGTTGAGGATCTACGTTCAGTTGCCAGCGATCTTCGTAATCGAATGGGTGAAGGCGTTGTTGCACTAACTTCGATAAATGAGGGACGTGTTGTATTAGTTGTTGCCACAAGTGAAGGAGCGCGTTCCAGCGGAATTAAAGCTGGTGTACTAGTTAAAGCAGCTTCGACCATTCTCGGTGGCGGCGGAGGCGGCAAGGATGATTTCGCACAAGGCGGAGGAGCGAAAATTGAGGCGCTTGACCTTGCACTTACCGAAATTAAGAAGCTCGCCACCCAAACCCTTCAGGGTTAAATCACGGTGAATAGAGGCCGCCGAATCGCCTTTGATTATGGTGATGTTCGTATCGGAGTTGCTATCACCGACCAAGATGCGATTCTTGCTACTGCAATAGAGAATTTGGATGCAAAGGCAGAGAACTTAACGCAGTCCATATCTGAATTATTGGCTGAATTTGAACCGCTCTATATTGCGGTCGGTTACCCACAACATTTAAGCGGTGCTCCAAGTGCTAAGAGCAAAAGTGTAGAAAGCTTCTGCATGTTACTTCGTTCGATATCGGAACTGCCTATTTATTTAGTC
>CAILWW010000030.1 GCA_903838035.1 uncultured Actinomycetes bacterium
ACTTCTTACTCTCCAAACACTCGGCAACGGTGAGCGTGGTCGGTACATGGTCGCCGCAACATTCGGAAACGTTCATGGCGTTTATAAGCCAGGAAACGTTGTTCTTCAACCTGCAATTCTTAAGACTCTGCAAGATGCAGTTGCCACAAAACTCGGAATGGCTGCCGGATCAAAGCCAATGGATCTGGTCTTCCACGGTGGTTCCGGTTCGCTGCTCTCAGAAATTCGCGAAGCGCTTGATTATGGCGTCGTAAAGATGAATATCGATACCGATACCCAATATGCATTTACTCGCCCAATCGTCGATCACGTCATGAAGAACTATGACGGCGTACTCAAGATTGATGGCGAAGTTGGCAATAAGAAGGCATATGACCCACGCGCTTGGGGTAAGGCAGCTGAAGCTGGCCTAGCTGCACGCGTCGGCGTTGCTTGCGAAGATCTTCGCTCTACCGGAACGTCGATCAACGCCTAATGCCAGCACTGGTCTTGCTCGGCGCCCAATGGGGCGATGAAGGAAAAGGTAAAGCAACCGATCTCCTCGGCGATCGAGTCGATTACGTTGTTCGCTACCAAGGTGGAAATAACGCTGGCCATACCGTCGTAATTGGCGATCAGAAATATGCCCTCCACCTACTTCCATCCGGAATCTTGAGCCCCAATGTCGTTCCGGTAATCGGAAATGGCGTTGTCATTGATCCCTCTGTTTTGTTAACCGAGATTTCAGGACTCAACGAGCGAGGCATTGATACCTCCAAGTTAAAGATTTCTACCAATGCGCATTTGATTACTCCGTATCACCGCACTATCGATAAGGTCTCCGAGCGCTTCTTGGGTAACTCCAAGATCGGAACGACCGGTCGCGGAATCGGACCAGCCTATGCAGACAAGATCAATCGCATGGGTATTCGAGTACAAGATCTCTTTGATCCATCTATCTTGCGTCAAAAAATTGAAGGCGCGCTGCGCGATAAGAACCAAGTCCTGATCAAGGTCTTCAACCGCAAAGGCATTGAAGTTGAAGATGTGCTCAATGAATATCTTGGATATGCAGAAATCTTGGCTCCTTATGTCTGCGATACCGCGCTTCTGCTCGACAAGGCGCTTAAAGCAAATAAGAACGTTCTGCTTGAAGGATCACAAGGCACTTTGCTCGATGTTGATCACGGCACCTATCCATTTGTAACCTCCTCCAACCCAACAGCTGGTGGCGCATCGACTGGTTCGGGAATTGGACCAACAAAGATCACTCGCGTAATTGGAATTGTTAAGGCCTACACAACTCGTGTTGGTTCTGGCCCATTTCCCACCGAACTCTTTGATGAAGATGGCGAGAAGTTGCGCAGCATCGGCGGCGAAGTTGGTGTGACCACGGGTCGCAACCGTCGCTGTGGTTGGTATGACGCACCGATTGCTCGTTATGCAGTTCGCGTCAATGGATTGACTGATTTCTTTTTAACTAAGCTCGATGTTTTAACAGGTTGGGAGAAGATTCCAGTCTGCGTTGCTTACGATATTGATGGCACTCGCGTGGAGGAACTTCCATCTTCACAGACCGATTTCCATCATGCTAAGCCAATTTATGAATACCTGCCGGGCTGGAATGAAGATATTTCTGGTGCTCGCACCATGGAAGATTTGCCGGCCAATGCGCGGGCATATGTGAAGTATCTCGAGGAGATCTCCGAAGCCCCGATGAGCGCGGTGGGCGTTGGCCCGGGCCGCGATGAGACCATCGCAGTCAGAGACCTCATCAACTAGATGAAGATTCTCTTGATTGGCTCCGGTGGACGCGAACACGCGCTCGCCGTTGCTCTGAAGAGAGATCCAGCTCTAACCGAACTCCACGTTGCACCAGGCAATCCGGGTATCGCCGAGATTGCACCGACTTATCCTTTGTCTGGAATCGATAACGATTCTATTGTGGCGCTCGCACAAAAACTTGCCGTCGATCTCGTCGTGATTGGCCCCGAACTTCCATTAGTAAATGGCGTTGCCGATGAGCTAAAAAAAGTTGGCATCCCATGTTTTGGTCCATCCAAGGCTGCTGCACAATTAGAAGGATCAAAAGATTTTGCTAAGAAGGTAATGAGCGATGCCGGCGTACCTACGGCAAAGAGTTTTACTTGTACTAATCAAGCAGAAATTGAAAAGGCGTTGGATCACTTTGGCGCTCCATATGTCGTCAAGCATGATGGTCTTGCTGCTGGAAAAGGCGTTGTTGTCACCGATGATCGTGCGCTCGCGCTTGAACATGCACTCCAATCATCACAAGTTGTGATTGAAGAATTTCTCGACGGTCCGGAAGTTTCGCTCTTTGGCATCAGCGATGGAACTCATGTCATTGCCATGCAACCTGCGCAAGATTTCAAACGCGCCTTTGATGGAGACCAAGGTCCAAATACCGGCGGCATGGGCGCATATTCACCATTGCCCTGGGCGCCATCCGACATCATCGAACAAACTTTGAGTGAAGTTCTCAACCCCACCATCAAAGAGATGGCGGCTCGCGGAACTCCATTTGTTGGATTGCTCTATGCCGGTCTGGCGCTAACTACTCGCGGAACTCGCGTCATAGAATTTAATGCCCGCTTTGGCGATCCAGAGACTGAGGTCTTGCTGCCTCGCCTTAAAACACCGTTGGCCACACTTCTTTATAACGCCGCAACCGGTGGACTTACGAACGAGATGGATTTGGAGTGGACGCAGGATTCAGCCGTCACCGTCGTCTTGGCATCAGCGGGATATCCAACCTCGCCTGTTATCGGTGAACCCATCACCGGAATTGATCCAATTCCTGGCTCCTTTGTCTTTCATGCTGGCACCTCACTTAAAGATGGAGTCCTGCACTCTTCCGGCGGACGCGTCCTGGCTGTGACCGGAACCGGGGCAGATCTCACCGAGGCCAGAGATAGCGCCTATCGCAGCCTCTCGCGCATCACTTTGCGCGGCGGGCACTATCGCAGCGATATCGCCCTCAACGCCTCAATTGCAGAGAAAGGCAATTAATGAGCGAGAATAGGTCAGTGAGTTTGCTCGCCGATCGTTATGCCAGCGCCCAGATGCGCGCGCTCTTCGCTCCTGAATCAAAAATTAAATTCGAACGCCAACTCTGGATTGCAGTAATGCGCGCACAATCCAAGCTCGGCCACTCAATCTCTGAGAGCGTGATTGCAGATTACGAAAAGGTAATCGATCAGATTGATTTAGCATCAATTGATGCCCGCGAAAAAATTACTCGCCATGATGTGAAGGCGCGCATCGAAGAATTTAACGCGCTCGCTGGACACGAAGCGATTCATGCCGGAATGACATCGCGCGATCTGACCGAAAATGTTGAAGCGATGCAGGTTAGAGACGGACTTCTACTTGCTCGAGATCGTGTTGTTGCAGTTCTAGCTTTACTTGCCCAGCGCGCGACTCAATATATCGACCAACCTATTGCTGGTCGCTCACACAATGTTCCGGCACAAATCACCACTCTTGGTAAGCGCTTTGCATCTGCCGCCGAAGAGCTCCTCTTTGCCTATGAGCGTTTAGATAATTTGATCACTCGCTATCCCATTCGCGGTATCAAAGGCCCAGTCGGCACTGCCCAGGATTCACTTGATTTACTCGGCTCTTCCAAAGCACATTCAGATCTAGAAGCTTCGATTGCCAAGCATCTCGGTTTCGAAAACGTGCTCGACTCCACCGGCCAGATCTATCCCCGCTCATTTGATTTTGATGTTGTCACCACTCTTGTACAACTTGCCGCAGCGCCATCTTCTTTCGCTACCTCCATCCGTTTGATGGCCGGCGCCGAACTTGTGACCGAAGGATTTAAAGCTGGCCAAGTTGGTTCATCGGCAATGCCACACAAGATGAATACCCGTTCCTGCGAACGCGTCAACGGCCTGGCCGTCATCCTTCGTGGTTATGCCTCAATGGTGGGCGAGATGTCAGGCGATCAATGGAATGAAGGCGATGTCTCTTGTTCTGTAATTCGCCGTGTTGCACTTCCCGATGCCTTCTATGCCTTTGATGGTTTGATGGAAACTTTCTTAACCGTTCTCTCCGAGTTCGGTGCATTTCCAGAAGTTATTGCCGCAGAACTCACTCGATACCTTCCATTCCTTGCCACCACAAAAATTTTGATGGCAGCTGTGAAAGCAGGAGTAGGTCGCGAAATTGCGCACGAAGTTATTAAGGAACATGCAGTCGCATCCGCCCTTGCTATTCGGGAAGGCAAGCTCAACCTGATGCTGGAAGCACTTGCTGCTGATGCGCGCATTCCATTGGATTTGGCACAACTCAACGCACTCATCTCGAAGCCACTCGAATTTACCGGCGATGCCCACGCCCAAACCGAGCGAGTAGTCCATCGCATTGAAGCGATAACTAAAGCTCATCCTGCCGCAGCGCAGTACCGCCCAGGCTCTATTCGATGAGGCAAGAGATTGCCGGATGGCAACATCTGCGCAGCGGTAAAGTCCGCGATCTCTACACCAACGCCGAAAAGCAATTACTCATTGTTGCCTCTGATCGCATCTCTGCCTTTGATTACATCTTGCCGACTCTAATTCCTGGTAAAGGTGAATTACTCACTGGACTTTCTAACTTTTGGTTTACCAAGTTTGCCGATGTAGTTCCCAACCACATCATCACTACTGACGTTCCGACCGAAGTCGCTGGTCGCGCAGTTATTGTAAAACCACTCGAGATGTTTCCGATTGAATGCGTCGCGCGCGGTTACCTGACTGGATCTGGCTGGGTGGAATACCAACAAAGTCAGAGCGTCTGTGGAATCGCACTTCCTGCGGGGCTACAAGATGGCTCCAAACTTCCTGCCCCAATCTTTACTCCGGCCACCAAAGCGCCAGATGGCGAGCACGATCTGAATATCTCCTTCGAGCAAGCGGTCGAAATTATTGGAGAGGCTGACGCCACCGCGCTCCGTGATCTGACGTTGAAGTTGTACTCACTTGCCCATCACTATGCCGCCACACGCGGAATCATTCTGGCCGATACTAAATTTGAATTCGGCCGCGACTCCGAAGGTACTATCTGCCTAGGCGATGAGGCCCTGACACCTGACTCTTCACGATTCTGGGAAGCCGCAACTTGGCAACCAGGGGGAGTCCAACCTTCGTACGACAAACAATTTGTTCGTGATTGGCTTCTTCATTCTGGATGGGATCGAAATTCGACTCCGCCCGAACTCCCCGCAGAAGTCGTAACAAAAACTTACGAACGATATTCCACCGCTTATCGATTGCTGACCCAGGGAGAGTAAAGATGGCCACCATCATCGTCGAAGTAATGTTGAAGCCAGAGATTTTGGATCCACAAGGTCAGGCCGTTGCATCAGCACTTCCACGCTTGGGTTTTACCTTCGCTAAGTCGGTTCGCCAGGGCAAGCGCTTTGAAATTATTGTCGAAGGCGAGCCCACCGATGCTCAACTTGCTGAAGTTAACAAAGCGGCAGAAACGCTTCTCTCCAACCCAGTCATCGAGACCTATCTCGTGAAGGTAGAGAAGTAATGCGCATCGGAGTCGTTACCTTTCCAGGAACCCTCGATGATTACGATGCCGCCCGCGCGGTTGAAGCGGCCGGCGCACAGGCAGTTCCGCTCTTTCACGCCAGCGATGATTTAAAAGAGGTGCAAGCAGTCGTCTTGCCTGGTGGTTTCTCTTATGGTGATTACCTGCGATGCGGAGCGATTGCTCGCTTTGCTCCAATTATGTCCTCGATTATTACTGCGGCTGAACATGGCTTTCCAGTCTTAGGAATCTGCAATGGCTTTCAAGTCTTGACCGAATCACACCTCCTTGAAGGCGCGATGATTCGAAATAAAGACTTGCACTTTATCTGCAAGGATCAACCGCTCGTCATCGAGAACACCCAAACTATGTGGACCAATGGTTTTACCGCTGGTCAGGAGATTGTTATTCCGCTGAAAAATATGGAAGGTTCCTTCCAATGCGATGATGCAACTCTGGCAAGGATTGAAGATGAAGGTCGCGTTATTGCGCGCTATGTTGGTGAAAATCCCAATGGTGCTCGAAACAAAATTGCCGGAATCACCAACAAGCGCGGCAACGTCGTTGGTTTAATGCCGCACCCAGAACATGCCATCGAAGATCTGACTGGTCCTGGCACCGATGGACTCACTTTCTTTACCTCTGTACTTCAAACATTGGTGGGTCGCTAATGGCTTTAGATACCGTTTCGATTGCCGAAACCACACCTAATAACGAACAACCATGGCGCGAACTTGGTCTGAAAGAAGATGAATACGCGCGCATCAAATCCATTTTGAATCGCCGCCCTACCTCCTCTGAGCTCGCGATGTATTCCGTGATGTGGTCCGAACACTGCTCCTATAAATCTTCCAAAGTTCACTTAAAACAATTTGGCGAGAAGGCTCCGAAATCTGACGCACTCCTTGTGGGTATCGGTGAGAATGCTGGCGTTGTCGATATCGGCCAAGGTTATGCAGTCACCTTCAAAATCGAATCCCACAACCACCCATCATTTGTTGAGCCTTATCAAGGCGCAGCCACCGGCGTTGGCGGAATCGTTCGCGACATCTTGACGATGGGCGCCCGCCCGATCGCCGTGATGGATCCACTCCGCTTTGGTTTGGCTGATGCACCAGATACCCGCCGCGTCTTGCCGGGCATCGTGGCTGGCGTTGGTGGATATGGAAACTGTTTGGGTCTTCCTAATATCGGCGGCGAAGTTGTCTTCGACGAAACATATGCTGGAAACCCACTTGTAAACGCGCTCTGCGTTGGCGTAATGAAGCACTCTGATATCAAGCTCGCCACCGCACATGGAACTGGAAACTTAGTTGTTTTGTTTGGCGCAAAGACCGGCGGCGATGGAATTGGCGGCGTTTCGGTTCTCGCTTCCGAAACCTTTGCATCAGGCAAAGCAGCAAAGCGTCCAGCCGTTCAAGTTGGAGATCCCTTTGCCGAAAAAGTTTTGATTGAATGTTCGCTCGAGATTTTTGCGCAAGATTTAGTGGTGGGTATTCAAGATCTTGGCGGTGCTGGACTTTCTTGCGCCACCAGCGAGTTAGCTTCTGCCGGTTCTGGTGGTATGGATATCCAACTCGAGAAGGTTCCGCTGCGCGATCCATCTTTATCTCCAGAAGAAATCTTGATGTCGGAGTCGCAAGAGCGTATGTGCGCGATTATCGAACCTTCTAAATTGGCCGCATTTATGAAGATCTGTAAGAAGTGGGATGTCACCGCAACTGTGATTGGTCAAGTTTCGGAAGGCGATCGTCTCAAGATTACTTTCAATGGCGAGCTCATCGTTGATGTTCCACCTCGCACCGTTGCTCACGACGGTCCGGTCTATAACCGCCCAATTGCAAAGCCGGCATATTTAGATTCACTCACATGTGCAGAGGTTCCAACTCCTTCAAAAGGCGCAGAACTCAAAGCAGCGGTGTTGAAGCTAATGTCTTCGCCAAATATGGCTGATAAATCTTGGGTTACTTCTCAATACGATCGCTATGTTCAAGGTAACTCGGTGCTGGCTCAACCCGAAGATTCCGGAATGATTCGAATCGATGCCCAAACCAACCTCGGCGTGGCTATCTCCACCGATGCCAATGCTCGCTGGTCATATCTAGATCCCTACGAAGGTGCGAAGTTGGCTCTTCTTGAGAGCTGTCGCAATATTGCGACCACTGGTGCAAAGCCATTAGCCGTCACTAACTGCCTCAACTTCGGTTCTCCCGAAGATCCCGGCGTGATGTGGCAATTCTCTGAAACCGTTCGTGGACTTGCCGATGCTTGCCTCGAACTCGGACTTCCTGTCACCGGTGGAAACGTTTCCTTCTATAACCAGACTGGTTCGGTCGCAATTCTTCCCACCCCAGTCATCGGTGTACTTGGCGTCATTCAAGATGTTCGCACTCGCACCCAGATGGGAATCAAAACCGCTGGCCTTGATCTCTACCTCATTGGTACAACTGATGATGACCTATCCGGAAGTGAATGGGCTTATCTCCACGGAGTGATGGGTAACACCGCACCAAAGGCTGATCTGGCGATGGAGCAGCGATTGATCAATCTTCTGCTCGATGGTCAATCAATCTTTGAAGCCGCGCATGATTTATCTAATGGTGGACTTGTTGCTGGCCTCGCCGAAATGACCTTGCGTTACACAGTTGGCGCAGATCTTGCAGTTTCGGTGAACCTCTTCTCCGAAACACCTGGTCGAGTTCTTGTTGCAGTAAAGCCGGAGGATGCCGAACAACTTACGGCGCTTTCGAACAAGTTCAATATTACTATTGCAAAACTTGGCACAACTGGCGGCGATGATTTAATTATTAACGACGCAGTCATCCCGCTTTCCGAACTTTCGCAGGCGCATTCCGAGACCTTCCCGAAGCTCTTTGGATAAATAATGCGAGATCCAGAAATCATGGCGCGAGTAAAAGAGATCCTTGCCCAAATTTCTGCAATCGCACCTGGTCACGCAATCGAACTTCGCGTGCCGCCATACTCGGCAATTCAATGCGGCGAAGGCCCCAAGCACACTCGCGGAACCCCACCTAATGTGGTGGAGATGAGCGCCGAGACTTTGATCGCCCTCGCCAATAGATCAACCACATGGAGTGAAGCGACCTACGCGGGCAAAGTCATCGCCTCCGGAGAGCGCAGCGATAT
>CAILWW010000031.1 GCA_903838035.1 uncultured Actinomycetes bacterium
CGAAGTCACCGCAGATTTTCCTATCACCATTAACGAAGCAGATATGCAGGATGGTCAAACGTATTTAGATCTTATTGGCGATGCCGTTCAAGCTTTCATGGAAAACAACGACATGAACGCTTTGGACTATCAATACAAAGTCCTCGGCGACGTTATCGGTTCTGATTAAACCTCTTCGGGCGCATCCAGCTCTAATGGGGTACTGGGATCTAGCGCCAGACGTTGTCGTTCTGCCAGAACAATCATTTTCGCAAGCGTTGGCTCGGAATCATCGATCTGGTCCCCTGCAATATTTGCAAGGTGACTATCGCGGGCGTACGCATTGAACTCAACAATCTTATGATGCAACATCCTCATCATATGTTCATCAACCGAATCGGGGATAACAAGTCTATGTACCTGGACACTTCGAACCTGGCCCATGCGGTGCGCGCGAGCAATCGCTTGCGTTTCTAAGGTTGGCTTAATCTGTGGTTCACACAAAATAACGACCGAAGCTGCCTGGATATTTAGCCCTGTTCCAGCCGCCTGTATCTGACCAATGAGAACCTTGGGCTCTGCCGAGTGAGTGAACGCATCGACAATCTCCTGCCTTCTACGTGGTGGGACCGCACCCGTAATGGGATCGAGTGCACGTTCGCCAAGTTCCTTGGCAATATCAAAAATCACCGATGTGAAGTAAGAGAAAACTATAACTTTCTTACCGCTTTCTGTTGCGTCATCAACGAGTTCCAATAGTCGTTCCATCTTGCTTGTTCGTTCACCAACTAAAGGCTTGAATGCAGCCATTCGCATCCCCATGAAGTTTCCACGCCCAACCATCGCTTTGTAGAACTCCATGTCCACCCCATCCCATGAACAGTGGTCTTCAATCTCAATAAGATCTGGGAGCTCGTCTAATACTTGAGCAACATTTCTGCGTAGGTAAATCGGGGCAACAGCCTTTTTAAATGGTTCTGTACCTGCAGACAAAACCGCCGAATCGAGATCTTCAGCCACCTCGCGATTGACCATCTCTGCCAATCCCATGAATTCACCCACTCGATTTTCCATCGGAGTACCCGAGAGAAAGAGAACTCGAGAACGATTCTTTATCCAACGATTAATTTCACGTGACCGCGCAGTGTGCAAATTCTTTGCGAAATGGGCTTCATCGACAACTATCAAATCAATTCCGAAACCTTCAAGAATCGCATCATCCAAACCGAAGTTCTTTAAAGTGTCAAAAGTAGTAAGCCCGATACCGCCCTCATCTATCCATTGACGAAGATGAGTATCTTGATCCGCTCCGTGAATACGCAGCGAAGTGAGTCGAGTACGTTCGCGAATCTCCCGCTCCCAGTTAACAATGACACTGGCAGGACAGACCACTAGAAATCGTGTGCCACCTTCTTTGTGGACCTGCGCCAGAACTCCCAGAGCTTGCATGGTCTTACCAAGACCCATTTCATCGCCGATAATTACCCGCTTCTGAAGCAAGGCAAATTTGATTCCAAATATTTGATACTTACGTAAAGTTGCATTCAACAGGTTTGCATCGAAATCCCTAGCAAGGATTGCTGCAACAAATGCTTCGTCGTAATTACCAAACTCTTGACTAAACGAAGGAACTTCCTCGACAGTATTCTCAAATATCGCCAAGTAATCGCTTGCTCGGCTTTGATAATCTTGACGTAGAACTTCTAGATCCGAACGCTTCGCCCCAAGTACGTTCTTAACTTCCGAAGCACGCTTAATAACGAGACTGTTCGATAATGATGAGGTAGCGTCTTCAATAACCGCTGCAGCCTCAAGCGCCAGCGACTTTTTCGCTTTTCCAGTGAAGAACCACTTCAGCCTGCTGGAAGTAGGTGCAAGCTTCTCGAGATTCTCACCAATCGCTCGGGTAATCGCCTCGCGACTTTCTGAGGCCTCGCGATCGAATGCGGTGATTGCATCGAGCCGACTTAAATTATCCAGAACCCCGACAGTTGCTGATGAATCTGATTCAAAATCGATTTTGGCTCTAATTGTGGAACTCAACGCGAGCGCCATTCGCTCGGCCACGCCCTTTAATTCAAAGGCGGTGCTCTCACTTACGCCATTAAGCGCGGAAAGTTGATAAACACTTTTCGCAAAGATATCTCCAATGTTTTCGATGCCGCCTCGGCGGAAGGCCTCGTAGGGGATTCGGGCATCTGTGACATCTTTCAACCGCTCAATCGGTAATTGAGAAAGCGCGGCATGAATCTGCTCTTGCTTGAGTGAGTCCGCTAATTGGCGCGTTTCGCCAATCAACCGGTTCTTTTCCTTCTCAATAAGGCGAAGATTTGAAAGAGCCTTACGTGCCTCTGAATTCAGGTGAGCCAAATGTAGGAAGTCGATTGCCATAGCTAAAACCTAGATCCCACCACTGACAAGCACATGCCTAAACCTCAACCAACCCATATCGCAGACCAATCCCACGTAACCGACGGGATTCACGCTGCTCTGACCTATAGAGAAAAGACCAACCAAGTACCAGGCAGAAAAAGACTTCGACTAATGTGCTCACCCAATCAGCGCCTCCCGTGGTCGCTTTCGCATATGCAACCTGC
>CAILWW010000032.1 GCA_903838035.1 uncultured Actinomycetes bacterium
GGTGGGTAATCAAGTTAGTGAAATTCTCTAGATACTCCTTGGCAACAGCGAGAAATAACTCGGAATTTTCCATAAGAAGTTCCCGCCACAACTTTGGGTCGGAACCCGCTAGTCGGCTGGTATCCCTGAGTCCTGCTCCAGCAAAAGTCAGTTCTGAACTTGGCTTGCCTTCCAAGGTGGCGCCTAAAACAGAGGCCACCGCCTGAGGTAGATGCGAGACCAAAGCAATTGCTTGATCGTGGTCATGAGCGGAGATGAGATAGGACTTTGAGCCTATGACTTCCGCAATCTTCTGCGCCTGGGCCAGAACCTCATCGCTGGTTTGTGAAGTAGGAGTTATGAGTAAAGCTCGACCTTCAAATAGGTCAGAGCGAGCGGACTTAGCCCCTGAAACTTCTCTCCCCGCCATGGGATGGAGGGAGACAAATCTTTCGGCAAGCTCCGGTAATTCTTCAACCTTGAGTAAAAGGTTGGACTTCAAACCGCCAATATCCATAAATGTCGAACTAGGGTTCATGGTGAATTCCGCTATAAGCGTTGGAAAAATCGACTCGACCGGCGTAGCAATAATGACTAAATCAAATTCATCTTCATTTTTTGCTTCGGGTTTCGCTTCTAGAGCCCTTGCTTGCCCAATAAGCTCCTGCGCTAATCGAGCAGCGCTCTGATCGCTATCCTGAAACTGAATTGAATCCCCTTGAGCTTTTAGCGCTAGCGCCAGAGATGTCCCTATGAGGCCAGCTCCGACAATCTTAATTCTCATCCGATTAAGCCTTATTGGCTCTTCAAATCGGGGCGAAGCGAGGTGGCTCCTCTTAGATAGATGTGCTTAAGCTCGCTTGGTTTACGCTCGGTATTAATTGTCATAAGCACTCGAATGGCCATCTTCAGTGAACCTTCGATCTCTAATTCCTGGGCGCACATCAAAGGAACCTGACTAAGTTCTAGTTCTCTGGCGGCTGCGGCGGGAAAAATCGAGTGAATATCAGTTGTCGCGGTAAAGAAAATAGAGGAGATTAGGTCGATCTCAACCTCGTTGCTCCTCATCATCTCTTCCAAAAGTTCGACGACGACCTCACGCATCTCCGTTGCAGTATCGGTCTTCAAGGTACTGGCACCTCGAATCGCTCTGCTCAACATGGTCTAAGGATAGAGCAATGAGAGTACCTTGCGGGGCTCAATTAACCTTATGTCGCTTTATTGGTATGACGCTTCAAAGCTTTTCGTATTGTCGACAATAAGACACGTGCCTCAATATCAGAAATCCAATTATCGATATATGAGTATTTCCATAAAGAATTAAGCGCTCTCATATCGACTTATTTATATTTTTTTGCTTTAATAATGTCGACTTACCTTTATATATTTATTTGAATTTTCGATTTATTGATTTAACTTTAAAGCTGTAAAGAGTTTATTGATTTCGACCTCTGATAAAACTCGCCACCTACCCTCTTTGGTCTCATCGAGGGAGATAGGCCCAAACTCACTTCTAATTAGCCGAAGGACTTCCATCTCCAGAGCTTCGAACATCCGCCTAACGATATGGAAGCGACCTTCATGAATTGATACCTCTACCCAGAAGTGTTTTGGATTGACCTCTCGGAGTAGATCCACCGACAAGGCTCTAGCCATACCATCTTCTAATTCAACGCCTTTAAGAAGTGTGGATACAAGCTCCTTGCTCCAAAGACCCTCTACCTCCACGACATATTTCTTAATCAAACCATATGAAGGGTGAGTAGCCCGGTGGGCCAAATCCCCATCATTGGTCAATAAAATCAAACCTTCGCTCTCCTTATCCAACCGTCCCACGTGAAATAGGCGCTCATTTCTGCTCTTAAAAAAGTCACCCAAATTTGGGCGCCCTTCTGGGTCGGACATGGTAGAAATTACGCCTGCTGGCTTATGAAAGGCAAGATAAGTTTTAGTCTTAACAGCCTTAATTGGCTCACCGTCAACTTCAACTATAGAGTTTTTCGGGTCAATCTTTAAGCCCTGCTCCATAACCTGGATCCCGTTTACGCTCACGCGACCTTGGGCAATTAACTCTTCACTCCCCCGGCGGCTGGCTATGCCCGCATCGGCGAGAACTTTATGTAAACGTACAAGTGCTTCTGTATTTGCCATCACGGCAGACCTCTATTCGATTTTTCCTATTCGACTTCCATACTCAGTTGCATAAAATCGAAATCTTCTCAATCGCGCTTGCTCGCGCGTAGGCAGATATCGGAAGTCTAGAGTAGAAGTTGAGGTATTGCTAATCCGTGAGAGTAGCGAGGACTTCATCCAGTCCGTCAACATCCGGAAGGAAGGGTGCAAGAGCTGGAAGATCTCCCACTTGATTGAGGCCAAGCTTCTCGAGGAAGAAGGAGGTTGTTTGGTACAAAATCGCACCTGTTTCCGGCTCCTGACCAGCCTCTTCAACAAGGCCGCGGGTAACCAGGGTCTTCATTACCGCTTCGACATTAACTCCACGAATGGCCGAGACTCGAGCTCTCGAGATCGGCTGCCTATAGGCAATAACAGCCAGAGTTTCAAGGGCAGCCTGTGTTAATCGGGATTGCTGGCCATCAAGAACGAATTTCTCTACTACTGGAGCCAGGTCAGGGTGGCTGTAGAAGCGCCATCCCCCGGCAACCTGGCGTAAATCAAAGCCGCGACCTTCATCGCGATACTGCGCTGCTAGCTCAAGAAGGGTCGCAAGAACCTGTTCGGTAGGCGTTTCGGTAATTTGAGCCAAAATTATCTCGGAGACTGGCTCATCGACAACCATCAGAATGGCTTCCAGAGATCTATGAAGTTCAGTATTAGACATTATCATCCTCTTTTGTCTCATCTTCTACTGCAGTTACAGGTATATCGAACTCATCGCTGACGCTTACTTCGCCCTCAATACTGCCAACCCAGGTTATATGGAGCTCGCCAAGGGCGATTACCTGCTCAAATCGGAGGACACCTTCCCGATAGAGCTCGAGCAAGGCTAAGAAGCGGGCTACGACAACGAGGGTACTTTCCGCATCCCCTACAAGGTTACGGAAGGTTAGCCTTGCGCTCTTTCGTAGGTGTTCAACGATTCGTGTTGCTTCCTCAGTAACGCTGACGAGAGGCCTGTGGATATGGTCGATAGTGACTACCGGCGCCACTTTCGGGCTCAAAACGCGCTGGGCTATCGCAGCAAACCGATCAGGACCTACCCCGATCAAGACCTCGGGCAAAAGTTGGGTGAAATGTGCCTCCAAGGCAACGACTCGAGCGAAGGTCTTCTCCTCAAGGCTCAAGCGCTCTGCAAAAATCGAGGCGATCTGCTTGAAAGCTCGATACTGTAACAAACGAGCGAAGAGGAGGTCTCGGGCCTCCAGTAGGGCCAAATCACCCTCGTCCTCAATCTCGCCAGAGGGTAACAAACGGGCTGCCTTGAGGTCCAAAAGGGTGGCTGCGACAACTAAGAACTCCGTGGTTTGATCGAGGTCCCAGCCCTCTTCTGAGCCTTCTAGCGCCCGGATATAGGCGATAAAATCATCGGTAACAACTCCGAGTGCGACCTCGGTGACATCCATTTTATGGCGAGCTATGAGCTGTAAGAGCAGATCAAAGGGGCCATCGAAGTTCTGTAGGTGGACCGAAAACCCCTTATTTTCAGGGGCAACCTCACTTAGATTCGACTCAGAGAGCTCAGCAGTGACTTCTGCGCCTGCCTTCTCTGCCTCGTTCATGCGAGAAAGGTACTTCACTCGCGCTTGCTACGGTAATCGCATCGCCGTAGAGTCCAGCCATGGCAAAAAGCTCTCAAGAGGTTTCTCGCTTCGACGCTAAATCGACAATTCGCGACGAAGAGGCATCCTCAACCTCAGCAATTCTTGGCAAGAAACCTCTCACCTTCCCAGAGAACCCAGGGGCTCCGAAAGAGAGCAAGGCTCGAGTTATATCAATCGTCAATCAAAAAGGCGGCGTAGGCAAAACCACTACGACCATCAACCTTGGCGCAGCGCTCGCCGAACTCGGTCGACGAGTTCTCTTGATTGACTTCGATTCACAGGCATCAATGACTTCTGGTCTTGGGATCTCGAAGCCTGCAATAGATGAACAACATGGTTCTATTTGGCACTTGCTTAATGATCTCAATGAAGATGTCCGTGGCACTATTTTAAAATCAAGCGTTCCTGGTTTGGATTTCATCCGCGGTCACTATGACCTCGCCGGCGCAGATAGCCGATTCGCCTCTGAAATTGCCAAGGAACTTATGCTTCGTAAAATCTTGGCTCCAATCCTTACCTCCTACGATGACATTTTGATCGATTGCTCACCATCGCTCGGAACCTTAACTGTTAACGCACTAACCGCGTCCGATGGCGTAATCATTCCTATGGAATGCGAATTCTTTGCCGTTCTCGGTCTGCAACTTGTCACAACCACTATTGAAAAGATAAAAGCTGCTATCAATCCGCATCTTGAGGTCTACGGCATTTTGGCCACAATGTTCGAACGAAAGACCGCACATTCAAAAGATGTACTTGAACTCATCTCAGGGCAATTTCCTGACTTACTTCTCGATACGGTAATCGCACGTACAGTTCGTTTTTCTGAGTCGACGGTTAAAGGTCAACCCATTACTACCTTTGCAAGTAGCTCTGCTGGAGCGAATTCATATCGACGCCTTGCGCGTGAACTAATTGTTCGAGGAGGAGCAAACTAATGAGTCGTAGGGTCACACTTCCAGGCGCTGATGAACTATTTCGTCAGACAACAACCCTTAGCGCTGTTCCTGCGCATAAAGCAATCGCAGCTGAAGATGCGCCTGTTGAATCCTTAGTTCCGGCATCCAAAAAATCAGTCCGCACAACTCCACGACGTCGAGTAAATGGCTTTGATCGATCTCCTAGTGGCCGGGAACGTCATGATGAGAAGATCACCGTCTACCTCTCCCCCGAAGAACTTTACGATTTAGAGCAAGCTCGTTTGGCGCTTCGTGGCGATCTCGGCCTGGCAGTAGATCGCGGCCGCATCGTACGTGAATCTCTTGCAATTATCATCGCCGATCTTGAGACTAAAGGCGATCAAAGCATTATCGCAAGACGCCTGCGCGGTCGTTAATCACTTTTCGCACGAGGGTGCGCGCTTGAATAACTTTCACGCAACTTATCTATCGTCACCAAGGTATAAATCTGAGTTGTCGTAACCGAAGAGTGTCCTAATAATTCTTGAACAACTCGGATATCTGCGCCTCCATCTAAAAGGTGGGTGGCAAAAGAGTGTCGTAAAGAGTGAGGACTTACATCTTCCCTAATCTCTAACTCATGTGCTGCCTCACTAATAATCTGCCAAGCGCTTTGTCGACTTAATCTTCCGCCTCGTTGATTGAGAAATATCTCTTCTACTCTCCTGGTTTTAGCCAAAGTAGGACGCAATCGCACCAAATATTGATCTAGAGCCGAGGCGGCAAAGGAACCCACCGGAACAACACGGGTCTTTGATCCTTTGCCCGTCACTCTTACAAAGAGGGCATCCTCCGACCTATCTAGATCACCCACCTTAAGATCTAAAATCTCTGAGATACGCGAGCCAGTGGAATACAACAGCTCTACCAGCGCTCTATCCCTTAGTGCCATTGCATTGCTATCTCGACCACAAAAGTCGATTAAGGAGATCACGCTTTGATACGAGAGCGCCTTTGGTAGTCGCTTGGGAATCTTGGGAGGCGAGAAAGTTCGAATTGGGTCATCTAACTTTCTCTCCTTGGCGATAAATGCCGAAAAATTTCTAATCGTGACAATGTTTCGGGCAATTGAGGGCTCTGACTGCTTATCTAGAGATCGCAGCCAACCTAAATACTGCTGCATGACTTCATGCGTAAGAGTCGAGGTATTTGATTCTCTTAAAAATTCTAGAAATCTCTTGATATCCCGACGATAGGCCGCGACCGTGTGAGTGCTCAGAGCGCGTTCGACCGCGAGATGAGATAAGTAATCCTCGCTGGATGAATGAAAAAGAGTGCTATTACTTTCCATGTCTTGCTATAGCGGCAGCTATTAGACCAAGGAAGAGTGGATGAGGACGGGTAGGTCTAGATAAGAATTCCGGGTGAGCCTGCGTTCCAACATAATATGGATGAACGCTCGCTGGTAATTCTACAAATTCAACGAGAAGTTGATCCGGAGAGAGGCCGGAGAACACTAAACCGGCATTACTGATCTGCTCTCGGTATTGGTTGTTGACTTCGTATCGATGGCGATGGCGTTCATTGATTTGCTTTGATCCATACGTCTTTTCGACAATCGACCCACTCAATATATGCGCCGGATAAAGTCCAAGACGCATAGTGCCGCCCATATCTCCCCTGCCAGCGACAATATCTTCTTGCGAAGCCATAGTGGAGATGACCGGGTTCTTGCTTTGCGCATCAAATTCAGCAGAGCTGGCATCTGGGATACCTGCCAGAT
Organism: uncultured Actinomycetes bacterium; assembly: GCA_903838035.1. Classification (GTDB taxonomy): domain Bacteria; phylum Actinomycetota; class Actinomycetes; order Nanopelagicales; family Nanopelagicaceae; genus AAA044-D11. The sequence continues at coordinate 6,441 of CAILWW010000032.1, forward strand.
TTCGCGCAGCTTCAATGACCATGCATTGCAAACCTAAACATAGGCCGAGGGTTGGAATCTTATTTTCACGGGTAAATGTGAGCGCACCAAGTTTTCCTTCGATTCCTCGAACGCCAAAACCACCAGGAACGCAGACCGCATCTACATCGGCAAGTTGAGCTTTCGCACCTGCCGGAGTTTCGCACTCATCGCTAGGAACCCATTTGATATTCACTTTAGCGTTATTTCCAAAACCACCCGCGCGTAAAGCTTCGGTGACAGACAAGTAAGCATCAGGTAGGTCGATGTACTTTCCTACTAGTGCAACAGTTACTTGGTGTACTGGATGATGGACTACTTTGAGCAGATCATCCCAATCTCCCCATGTCACATCCTTCATCGGTAGGCCTAAGCGCCTGACCACATAGGCGTCGAGACCTTCAGAGAAGAGCACCTTAGGAATGTCATAGATTGATGGCGCATCCACTGCAGCAACGACCGCCTCAGCATCCACATCGCACATCGCTGAAATCTTTCGCTTTACTGAGTCGGGAATCTCACGATCTGAACGAATCACAATCGCATCAGGGGCAATACCTATAGAACGAAGCGCAGCGACCGAATGTTGGGTCGGTTTAGTTTTCAGTTCGCCCGAGGGTCCGATATACGGCACTAAAGAGACATGCAGGTAGAAGACATTTTCCCGGCCCACATCTTGCCGAATTTGGCGGGCCGCTTCCAGGAAGGGTTGTGACTCAATATCTCCCACCGTTCCACCAATTTCGGTGATCACAACATCAATATCAGGCGCCGCCATTGCCCGAATGCGCTCTTTAATTTCATTGGTGATGTGTGGAATTACCTGAACGGTATCCCCTAGATATTCGCCGCGACGTTCCTTGGCAATGACATTTGAGTAAACCTGACCAGTGGTGACGTTAGCCGAACCGTGGAGATTGGTATCTAGGAATCGCTCATAGTGGCCGATATCTAGATCCGTCTCGGCGCCATCATCGGTTACAAAGACTTCTCCATGTTGAAATGGATTCATGGTGCCCGGATCAACATTGAGATATGGGTCAAGCTTCTGCATAGTTACGCGCAGACCTCGAGAGGTAAGTAAACGACCGAGACTTGAGGCGGTTAAACCCTTGCCCAAACTAGAGGCGACGCCTCCGGTGACGAATAGATGCTTGGTCACATGAGAGGTGGTCATGGACCGCTAACTTATCATCTATCTAGGCTGAAGCGTTGACCATAGCCAAGAGTTCAGCGGCGTGTTCCTGTCCGCTCTTGGATTCTTCCTGGCCAGAGAGCAAGCGTGCGACTTCACGCTCTCGGAGAGCGCCTGTAACGCTGGTGACGCTACTGAGGGAGTAAGAACCTGATTGATCCTTATTTATCACTAGGTGCATATCCGCCCATACCGCTACCTGCGCAAGATGGGTAACCACAATAACTTGTGCGCCTTTCGCCAAGAGCGCCAACCTACGACCAACTTCAACTGCAGCCTTACCGCCAACACCAGCATCAACTTCATCGAATACATACGTGCTGACCCCAGAGTTAGCCGCCAAAACCACCTCTATCGCCAACATAATTCGCGAGAGTTCGCCGCCACTTGCCGCCTTGGATATTGGCAAAGGATTTGCGCCAGGATGGCTACAAAAGAGAAAACGGATTTCATCGATTCCAAAATCAGAAAAATTAGATAGATCATCTAGCGGCGATGAAGTCACCTCTACCTGGAAAGTTGCGCTTGGCATCGAGAGCGCAGTGAGTTCCAGGGTAACGCTCTTACCAAGTTCAAGTGCGAAATCTCCTCGAACTTTACTTACATCCTTAGCTGCTTTCTGCAATTGCATTAAGGCGCTCTTGAACTCGCTCTCCAACTCAAGCAATCGGGCGTCTCCTCCTTGCAAATCCGCGCTTCTCGTCGCCGCGCTCGAACCATCTTCAAGTAGTTGTGAATAGGCCGCTGGCTTATCACTGCCTTTGCCATACTTCTTGAGCAACGAGTTGATTGCTGCCTTTCTTTGCTGAAGGAATTCAAAGCGAACGGGGTCTGCTTCTAGCGCGGAGAGATATCTCGCGAGCTCTCCAATATTCTCCTGAAAGGAGTAATGAGTCTCAACATAATTATCAATTATTGGATCTAACTGACTATCTTTCTCGCGCAGACCATCTAAAGTTCTTCGAGCCTGATTCAACAGCTGCGTTGCAGAATTATCGTGATCCGAAAGTAACGAGAGCGCAAGCGAAAGGTCCGCACTGATTGCCTCGACCGATCCAAGTTTAGAAATCTCATTATCAATAGACTCTAGCTCTCCCTCAACTGGTGAAACTTTATTGAAGTCAGCAAGAAACGAGGCGATTGCCTCAAGTTCCACATCACGCTCTCGGAGTTGTGATCGGAGTTCGGTAATTCTCTTATTCAGAGTTCTGCACAACTGTAGGGATTCTTGATAGGCGGCCATAGGAAGGGCTGATCCAGCATGGCGATCCAACAACTCCCGCTGGACCGAACTCTTGGAAAGGCGCGCGGTACTCGACTGAGCATGAACCTCGACGAGTAGTTCTCCTAATTCACCTAACTGGGAATTGGTTACTGGGGTTCCCCCGATCGTGGCGCGAGATTTACCAACGGCCGACACTGTTCTGCTGATAATGAGTTCCTGATCTTCGATCTCGCCACCAATTTCGGAGACGACGCTCTGAACTTCTTCGCTAACTTCGAAACGAGCGCTTACCTGAAGTCGCTCGCTCCCAGTTCGAACGAAATCTGAATCGGATTTACCACCGAGAATTAACCCCAGCGCAGTAAGTACCATTGTCTTTCCAGCGCCGGTCTCTCCAGTGAGAACAGTTAGCCCTGGTCCAAACTCTAATTCTGCACTTTCAATTACACCTAAAGATTTAATGGTGAGTTGCTGCAGTGAACTATTGCGCTTCGCCACGCCAACCCTCGACAGGCAACTTGAATTTAGCAACGAGGCGATCGGTGAAGACTCCATCTTGAATGTAAACGAGATTGATCTTCTCCGGGCTTCGAGTTAACACAACTCGATCTCCTCGCAGCAAAGAAGTACGTCGCATTCCATCTGCCGTGATTTCGGCGGTCGGTGATTCAATTTCAACCATGATTTTAGAGTCAGGAGATATGACCATTGGTCTAGAGAAGAGCGCGTGAGCGGCGAGCGGCAAGAGCACCAATGCATCGACCTCTGGCCAAACTACCGGCCCACCTGCAGAAAATGCATAGGCAGTAGATCCAGTGGGTGTTGCACAGATAACCCCATCGCAACCCCACCTTGATAATGGACGATCATCGATCTGCACAAAGAGCTCTGCCATCTGATTGCTACCGCGTTCGATGGAAGCTTCGTTAAGCGCCCAGCCGCTGGTTAAGAGCTCCTCATTGCGAAAAACGTCATACCTCACAGTTAAACGAGGTTCGAAATGGAAGCGGCGATGGAGAATCGCTGACGTTAAGTCCTGCAGGGTTGGTTGTGTAACCTGCGCAAGGAATCCAACATTTCCCATATTGATTCCCAATATTGGGATGTGTTGCCCTCCGAGCAGCTCAGCTGCGCGCAGAATCGTGCCATCTCCACCAAGAACAACCACTAAATCATAACTTTGACCGGGTTGATGCTCTTTCGCGGTTGGCAGGAGTGAAAGATTGTTGGCGAAGACGTCAGAGCCCGAACTCGCCAGCTCTTTCTGTAATTGCGCAGCGAATTGAGCGGCATCTGTACGTGTCGGATGAATAACAAAGAGGATGGATTGATGGGTACTCACTAAGCCGGCCCTTCCTCAATCGCTCGATCCAATGAACTCTCCGAGATTTCCGGAGCGCCACGTTTTAACCATAAAAAATACTCAACATTTCCCGATGGTCCAGGCAGTGAACTTGCAACTACACCTAAACAACCTAGCCCCATGTCGTAGGCAGAGTCTGCCACCTCTTGAACCGCAGCCTTTCGCAGCAAGGGATCTCTTACGACTCCTCCGGCCCCAAGCTTCTCTCGACCAACTTCAAATTGCGGTTTTACCATGACGAGAAAATCAGCGCCCGTTCGGGAGACCGAGACTAAAGCAGGAAGAACTAAAGTGAGTGAGATGAAAGATAGATCGGCAACAATCAGATCGACTGGTTCACCGATTTGTTCAATAGTTAGGTGACGAACATTGGTGCGATCCAAGACGCTGACGCGAGGGTCTTGCCGAATCTCCCATGCCATTTGGCCATAACCAACATCAACTGCAACTACATGGCCGACGTTTCGCTTGAGAAGGACGTCAGTGAATCCACCGGTCGAAGCACCCGCATCAAGCGCTCGTTTTGCGTCGACGATAATTTCTGGAAAGGCATCTAGCGCTCCAGCAAGTTTATGTCCACCCCGCGAGACAAAATCATCTGGCTCACCTTGTAACTTTATTGAGGTCTCTGCATCAACTTGCGAGGCTGGTTTAGTTGCGCGAATTCCACCAACTATTACCGAACGTGATTCGATTAAATCTGCGGCATGATCCCGTGAACGCGCCAAGCCGCGTCGCACAAGTTCTGCATCTAATCGAGTCTTCATTAAATTAAGTTAGACCTTAAAGCCCATCAATCTGGGTGAGGGCACGTTGGAGATCACCGTGAATATCCTCGAATTCTTGACTGTGTCGATCAAGCGGCAGGGTAGAGATATCAGCGATTCGACGCTTAAGAGATTCGATATTTACCTTCTCTATCATGGCGGAATTTACATCGGTACTTTCACTCATGGGCTAACCGTACCTAAATGCGGGTCAAGGTGTGTGCTTCAACCTGCCAACGACTTGCAAGTCCTGTTGGAGCTTGCCAGAAACGTCGCCTGACGGCGCCTTCAACTTCGATCCACATATTGGGTTTGAGCGAGAGAGCTGACTTTCGACACTTATAACTCCAGGCTGCGATATCTAGGGTATCGACCTCACGTTTTGCCGCTTTTCCGGACGAGCCGGAAGAGTTAGGCAATTGACGAGAGATAATGAGTCGAAATTCAACAACCTTATCCCCGCTCGGCATCTCGCGCTCTATTGGAAGAGCGCTCACTCGCCCTACAAGGCGAACTTCATTTATCGATTCCCTAATCTCTATTTCTTGCACTATTTCCATTGTTTTTCTCATATCGGAATCATGACCGAAAGAAGGATTTTCGGTTTCTCACCTGAGAGCAAATTGTGGATGGAGAGGTTTTGTGCATAAAAAAAGCGCCTGTTGATTTAACAACAGGCGCTTTTATAAATGATGTCCGGCGGCGATCTACTCTCCCACAAGGTCCCCCTTGCAGTACCATCGACGCTGAGAGGCTTAGCTTCCGGGTTCGGAATGGGA
>CAILWW010000033.1 GCA_903838035.1 uncultured Actinomycetes bacterium
ATCATTTGTTCCAACACAGATGAGTGCCAAATCAGGTCGCATAGAAATCGCTCCGCCAAGTTGCTTCTTCACAACATTGCGAAAGCGAGCCCCATTTTTACCAAGGTTCACAAAGCGTCCGGCTTTAAGGTCATGGGCAAATCGTCCGGTCCAGCCGGCACCGACTGATGTTGATTCATTGTCGAAGTCGCCAACTCCAAAGACAGAGCTGTCACCGATTGCAACGATCCGCATTTTTTGAATATGGCGAAGGCGAAGGATCCGCTGCTCAAGAGTGAACTGAGCAACGCTGGGGCTGACTACCTCTAATTGGCTCATATTAAAATTGTGAGCCATCACTACCCTGAAAAAGGGAGTGAAAACATGAATGTCAACTAAACAGTTATTCATACTCTGTTAACCATTAACCAGCATGAAAAAAGGCTCGCTCTGTCACAATTTTATTCCGTGAGGACACAAGCAGCATTCTTCGACCTTGATAACACACTCATCGATGGCTCATCGGTCTACTACTTCATTAAAGGCATGATTAAGCATGGTGAGATCACCCGGCGCAATCTTGCTCGTATTGCTTATGATCAATACCGCTTTCAAAGAAAGAAAACAGAGAGTGAAAACGCAATCTCTCATGCGACCAAGAAGCTCTTGGAATTTGCAAAAGACAAACCACAAAAGCATCTTGTGGAGCTATGCCAGAAGGTTGTCGATGATTTCTTGCCAAGAGTTCTGATCCCTGCGATGCGCACCAAGATTGAAGAACATAAGGCACTTGGCCATGACACATGGATTATTACCGCAAGCCCGATTGAGCTTGCACGGATCGTTGCAGCAGATTTGAAGATGACCGGAGCCTTTGGCTCAGCTGGAGAAGTTATTAACGGTAAATACTCAGGTAAGTTGCCAGAAGGTGCGATGCATGGAATGCGCAAGGCGCAAACTATTCATGAGCTTGCTCAAGAAAAAGGCTATGACCTCTCGAGTTCATTTGCATATAGTGATTCTGTGAACGATCTTCCACTTCTTGTCTCTGTTGGCAATCCACATATTGTGAACCCAAATAAGGAACTCACAATTATTGCCAATAAAAACAAATGGCCGATACTAGTAAAGTAAATTTATGATCATCTGGACCCACAGAGGAAACCCAGGGGTTGAAAATACTCTCGAAGGATTTAAACAAGCCTGGGGCGCGGGCATCAGACATTTTGAAACCGATATTCACCTGACAAAAGATGGCGTCATTGTGCTTTCACATGATCCAGATACCTCAAGGCTTTCTACTTCAAGCCAATTGATAAACGAACTCACCTTTGATGAATTGCAACAATTCCCGGTGGAGGGATCTCACTCGTGGGCAAGATTGGAAGATTTAATCGATGCATTTCCAGAAGCTCATATCTCAATCGATCTCAAGTGTGACGAAGTTGTTATTCCTTTCACTGAATTTGCCAAAGGTAAGAATTACTCCAGGTGGGTTGTCGGTTCTTTCTCTACCTCACGGGTTCAACACATCAGAAACCACTTTCCAGACCTGCTTACCGCGCTCACCCCACGTGAAGTCTTGTTTATGCTTCTTGGTATTAAGCACTCTGGGATCAAAGATGGTCTGCATTACGCAATGGTCCCGCCCACGATGAAGGGCATCAGAATTGTCACAAAGAGATTTGTGAAGCGATGTCATAAATTTAATATCAAGGTATTTGTCTGGACAATCAATTCGAAGGATGAATTGCGCAAGCTCTCAAAAATCGGTGTGGACGGGGTCGTTTCTGACGTATTTCCACATTTACTAGAAGCAAAGTGAGAGCAGCTTAGTCTTAACTTCGATACGCGCGAGGCATCAGATGCAATCTATTCCAAGCTTTCGCAAGGAGCTTCGGACAATGTTGCACCTCACGAAGAACCTTGGGGATATTGGGGTACATGTCTAGACCGTTATGGTATTCGTTGGATGTTTAACGTTAATAATAACTAATTCATTGCTTTCTAAACTATTCAACTCTAGCCACGTTTGAAGAAGCGAAGATAAAAAGCTGCGTAAAGGGCGATAATGCCGATATTTGCAATCAAGCGTGCCAAAGTGTGGCTCTTAAAGAAAAGTACATCGACAAGCACTACTGTGAAAACCATAGCGAATACATATAGGAATTTCGACATGTTGCTTGCCATGATTACTCCTTTGTTAAGAGGTTTGATGCTTGTGATTGAGTTTAGCCAGAACGCCAAGCGAGATGGCTATAGATTGACCGATAAATAAAGCAAAGAGAGCGGTACCAATTCCAAAGCGCCCACCGAGCGCCCACCCGCAAATCAAGGCGCCGCCTTCGATCATAAGACGAATGCGACTGACGCGAATACCAGTCTTCTTATGGAGCGAGGTCATCAAGCCATCGCGAGGTCCAGGTCCAAGGCCGCACGTGATGTAAAGCGATGAGGCTATTCCAACGAGGGCAACTCCAATAAAGTCATAGACGATGCCAATTCCAACTGAGTGCGGAACGGGAAATGTATCAACGCCCAGTTGTATGCCGATCGGAATCAAGAGCATGTTAGCGAGAGTTCCAAAACCCGGACGCTCCCCGAGGGGCCACCACATAAGCAGAATAAAGCCAGAGATAATGAAGGTGCAGGTTCCAAGATTGAATCCAGTGTGCTTGGCGAGTCCTTGTGCAAAGACCGACCACGGCGCATTTCCGGTGTGTGACTGAATGATGATGGCATCGCCGAGGCCGAAAATCAGAAGCGCCGTGCTAAGAATAGAGACTCGATAGAAGCTGAGGTCCCACCGGCTTTTCGCAGTCCACCGAGTGCGGGGGATAGTGCGATGCGGACGGAGTAGGTCAATGATTCTCATCTGGCAAGAGTACCTAACTAAACGTTCATCTTGCGGGATGTAATCCATAGCCTGAGTAGGCCTAGAATCTTCAGATGACCTTGGCGCAGCGCTCCAATCGAATTCAAGCATATTTCGCCGAACTTCTTGGAACTGGTTTGCTGGTCGCTGTTGTCGTTGGTTCCGGAATCATGGCAACAAATATGAGTCCAGATAAAGGTATTGATCTTTTGATTAATACAATCTCAACCGTATTTGCCCTGGCTCTTCTCATTTACCTACTCGGACCGATATCTGGAGCACACTTCAATCCGGCAGTTTCGGTTAGTGAGTTTTTACAAAAGCGACTAAGCGGCAGGGATTTGCTGGGGTATATCCCAGCTCAATTTCTCGGCGGCTTTCTTGGAGCAATCCTTGCCAATTTAATGTTCAAACTTCCAGCGATAAATCCCTCGCATCATCTGCGTAGCGGTGGAAATCTCCTTCTCGGCGAGGTTGTCGCAACGGCTGGTCTACTACTTGTCATTCAACTCATCCAAAACCAAGGCAAAGGATCAGTGGGGCCAATAGTTATTGCTGCATGGATTGGGTCTGCCTATTTCTTCACTTCTTCGACATCATTTGCTAACCCAGCAGTCACTTTCGCCAGATCATTTAGTAATACCTTTGCTGGCATCGATATCCGTTCAGTCTTCACTTTTGTAGTTGCCCAACTAATTGGCGCAACGATAGGAACCCTTCTCGGCAGGAACTTAAAATGAGTAAGAAACCCACAGTGCTTTTCGTCTGCGTACATAATGCTGGCCGATCACAAATGGCTGCCGGATTTATGCGGCAACTCGGTGGAGACCGAGTGGAAGTACTTTCGGCGGGATCTGCCCCCAAAGATTCCATCAATCCAGTTGCGGTAGAAGCAATGGCTGAAGTTGGAATCGACATCGCAAACCAACAACCTAAAGTATTAACGCCGGAAGCGGTCATGGAGTCTGACGCCGTTGTGACCATGGGTTGCGGGGATGCGTGTCCGTTCTATCCCGGTAAGAGATATGAAGATTGGGTCCTAGAAGATCCAGCCGGACAAAATATTGATTTTGTTCGCAAAGTGAGAGATGACATAAAGGCTCGCGTAGAAGTTCTGCTCGCCGAGTTATTAGCCTAGCTCTCGCTCTTGCCACCACTTGGGATAGATTGGGCCCATGCTTGGTGGAATAGATAACACACTCTTTTTACAGGCCTTTGGTGGGTTCATTGTCCTTCCGATATTTATTCTCTTTCTCAAGTGGACATTTCCCAATAAGAAAGATCCTGCCGCTAGGGCACATCGCCGGGCGCTAAAAGCTTCACTTAGAGAATTGAAGAGAAAATAAATGTCACTAGCAATAGTCACTGGTGGATCGCGCGGATTGGGTTTTGAAACTGCACGGGCGCTCAAGGAGCAAGGTCATGAGGTTCTTCTCATCGCCAAAGATCCAGAACGACTCGCGGCAGTAGCTGCCAAATTAAACTGCCAATTTCGCGCAGTTGATTTAGCAGATCTTGCGGAGACTCGAAGCGTTTTCACTGAAGTACTGCAAACCTTTGGCGCACCGCAAATCCTTGTGCTTGCTCATGGCGTAATGAGTGAGAAGATGTCTAAGACTCTTCGCACAACAAATGAAGAGTGGCGTCGGGTAATGGCAATCAACCTTGATTCAGTATTTTGCGCAGTCAATATTCTTGGCGCTGCTATGGCCGAGGCTAGAGATGGTCGAATTATTGTCTTCTCTGCCTGTCTTGGGCGTATGTCCGGTCCCGGAAATACCGGGGGACTAGCGCCATACCGGATTAGCAAAGCTGGCGTAAATGCATTGGTTAGAAACCTTGCTCATGAAACAAATCATGGAACCCGTGGATTATTAGTTGATGCAGTCTGTCCTAACCACACCCGCACCGATATGGGTGGGCCGGATGCGCCGCTCTCCGTTGAGGAAGGTGCTGATACTGCAATATGGTTAGCGACGAGAGACTTTGATCCCTCAGTCGACCAGACCGGTTTTCTGTGGGAGGAGCGAGAGGTTATTCCATGGTAAATCGTCGAGTTGATATCGCGCTTGGCAAACTAACTGCCTGGCAAGAGGAGATGGCAGAACTGCGGAATATTGCCCTTGAGACTGGGTTAACCGAAGATCTTAAGTGGGGACAACCTTGCTATACCTTCGATAACGCCAATGTTTTTCTGATTCACTCCTTTAAAAATTATTGTGCAGTTCTCTTTATGAAGGGCTCCGTAATGAAAGACCCTAAGGGCTTGCTTATTCAGCAGACCGAGAATGTTCAAGCTGGCCGTCAGATGCGTTTTGAATCGATGAAGGAGATAACAAAACTTCGCCCAACCATCAAGAAATATATGAAAGAGGCGATTGCGGTAGAAGAGGCTGGAATAAAACCAGTCGTGAAGAAAGCTTCAGAATTCGTCGTTCCTGATGAAATCGTCAAGTTATTGAAGAAGCATCCTGGTGTTGCCGCTGCATTTAAGAAATTAACTCCTGGTCGACAGCGGGCGTATGTGCTTCACTTTACTGGCGCTAAACAAGCGGCCACACGTGAAGCACGCGTTGCCAAAGCAGCTCCATCGATCCTTAAGGGCAAAGGTCTCAACGATTAATTAAATCAAGGGGGATTCATGAAGGTTTCAGGAAAAGTAGTCGTAGTAACTGGCGCTGGAAGTGGAATGGGTCGAGAGCTAACCATTCAGCTCGTAGGTCGCGGGGCAAAAGTCGCTGCGGTAGATATGCGTCCAGAGACTTTGGCAGAGACCATGACACTTGCTACAAAGTCCGGGGGAGCGGTCGAAACATTTTTGCTAGATATTTCAGATCTCTCTGCGGTTGCTAATCTGCCCAATTTAGTTGAGGCAAAGCTAGGCCCAGTTGATGCTCTTATTAATAACGCAGGAATTATTCAACCATTTGTAAAAATCAATGACCTCACCTTCGAGCAAGCCGATCGAGTTATGAAGGTAAATTTCTATGGACCATTTGCCCTTCTAAAGGCATTTATCCCGGGGCTGCTCAATCGTCCAGAAGCGCACATTCTGAACGTCTCTTCAATGGGTGCTTACACACCCGTACCAGGGCAGAGCCTGTATGGAGCATCAAAGGCAGCGATCAAATTGTTAACCGAAGGTTTAACCTCCGAACTTGCCGGAACTAACGTTGGAGTCACCGTTGTATTCCCCGGTGCTATCGCGACAAATATTGCCGCTAACTCAGGGATGAATATGACGTTGGGCGCTTCGGCAAAAGCGCCGAAGATGACTTCTGCCTCAGTTGCAGCAAAGGCCATGATTGATGCCATTGAGTCTAAGAAACCTCGTCTCTGTATCGGAAAAGACGCCAAGATGATGGATATTCTCACCAGAATAAATCCTGTTTATGCCGCCAAAGTGATACGCAAGCAAATGGCCAGCCTTTTATCTTGAGATGATTTAGACTCCTGGCATGAGTCAGGAGAATCTAAAACAACATGTAGTTCGCCACTCCGAACGTGAGGAATATTCGCGCGAGCAGATGTATTCGTGGCTGGATGAGACACAGCTGGCTCACGTCGGCTTTATCGATCCTGATACCAACACACCTTTTGTTATTCCCATGGGGTTCGTTCGAGATGGGGATCGAATTCTTCTGCATGGTTCAAGTGGCTCCCGTTTCTTTATGACTCTTGTAAAGGGAGTAGACATTTGTATAACGGTTACACATCTAGATGGATTGGTTGTGGCTCGTTCAGCCTTTAATTGTTCGATGAACTATCGCTCGGTGATGGTCTTTGGTAAGGCCGAACTTCTCAAAGATGAGGCAAAACTCGAGGCACTTGAGAAAATCACAAACGGATTGATACCTGGACATTGGGAGAACGCTCGGCCAATGCTGAAAAAAGAGTCGGCAGCGACCATTATTGTGGAAGTCCCACTGACGAACATTTCCGGAAAATCTAGAGCTGCTGGCGCCAATGATGAACCTGAAGATATCGATCTACCTATTTGGGCTGGCGTTATACCCATGCACGTCTCGTATGAGGGACCTATTCCCGAAGCGAACGCAGCAGACATCCCGTTCCCAGAGAATTTGAAGGGACTTGTCACGCCACGTTAGGCCGCTCCGCGTTTGCTAGATGATACCCCTAGGGGTATATTCGTCTTGACCTAGAGAGGCGGGAAAGTGATGGCTGCTAAGAAGGAACCGACGCATGTGCTTGCCGATCAAGAGAAAGTCGATGTGATTATCGCCCGAGTAAAGCGAGCACACGGACAACTTGGCGCTGTCGCTCGAATGCTTGAAGAAGGTCGAAACTGTGACGAGATCGTTACTCAGATGTCCGCCGTAAGCAAAGCCGTGCACACGGCTGCTTTCACTTTGATTTCAGCAAGTTTGGAAGAGTGCATTATCGAAGGCAAAAGCAATCAGAAGGCTGTTTCGGAAAAGCTCCAAAAACTATTTCTGAGTTTGGCATAAATATCTATGAAAAAACTTATTAGCGTTCTATTCCTATCCATACTTACATTAACCGCTTGCGGAACCTCTGGAGGAAAAGTGATTGATTTAAATGATTCACAATTTGCAGCGAAGGCAACTGAGAGCGGAGTTGTACTGCTAGATGTTCGTAGGCCAGAGGAGTTTGCCGCCGGGCATATTGCCGGAGCATCGAATCTCAACTTCGAATCTGGAACCTTTGAAGCCGACATTGCCAAACTAGATAAGGCAAAGAGTTACGCCGTTTACTGCCGAAGCGGAAATCGCTCTGGACAAGCGACTGTCCTCATGGCGAAAGCTGGCTTTACCCATGTATTTAACCTATCCGGCGGAGTCATTGACTGGCAGGCTTCTGGCAAAGAGCTGGTTACCAATTAAATGAGAATTGTTGTCGTTGGGGGAGTTGCAGGCGGTATGTCAGCCGCGGCTCGATTGCGCCGGCTGGATGCGCAGGCCGAGATCATTGTGCTTGAGAAGAGCGGACATGTCTCATATGCCAACTGCGGCTTGCCATATTACGTCGGCGGTGTGATTTCGAACGAGGAGGCGTTACTTCTGCAAACGCCAGAATCTCTCTTCAAACGCTTTCGGTTAGATGTGCGAGTTGGTGTCGAGGTAAAGAATATCGATCCAGTCGCCAAGCTTCTCCAATTTGAATATGACGGCCACATGGCCGAGATGAATTATGACAAGCTCATTCTCAGCCCAGGTGCTGCACCTATCCGCCCCAATATTCCTGGAATTGAGCGTTCACTTTCACTGCGCAATATCGAGGATGTGGAGGCTATGACCTCATCTGTGATGAAGAATCCGAAGAGTGCGGCAATAATCGGCGGAGGATTTATTGGGTTGGAATTGGCGGAGAATCTTCGCCACCGTGGTATTTCGACTTCAATTGTTGAGGCACAAGATCAGGTACTTGCACCACTAGACCCAGAGATGGCTACTTTTGTCAGTCAAGAGTTGGTAAAGAACAATATTGAACTGCACCTCGGGAAGTCTCTTACTTCAATTGAAGAAAGTACCGTCACTCTCTCGGACGGAACTATTGTCAGTGCTGAAATGGTCATCATGTCCATTGGAGTTCGTCCAGAGATTTCGTTGGCCAAGGAGGCAGGGATTTCTATTGGTACTCGAGGCGGAATAGCGGTTAATGAAAATAATCAAACAAATTATCCTGATATTTACGCCATTGGTGACGCGGCAGAGAAGATTGACGCCTTAGATGGAGCTGCCACCCTTGTGCCACTTGCCAATATTGCAAACCGCCACGGCCGAATTGTTGCTGACCACATCTGTGGAAAGAAAACCAGACAAATCCCTACGCAAGGAACTGCGATTGTAAAAGTATTTGATCTAACTATTGCCACTTCGGGATGGAGCGAGAAGAGATTAAATGCATCGGGCAGAGCATGCGTAGCTATTCACTCACATCCGGCATCTCATGCCGGCTATTACCCAGGCGCGCAAGGGATGTCGCTCAAGCTCCTAGTGGATCCGCAAACACATCAGATTCTTGGAGTTCAGGGCGTGGGAAGAGAAGGCGTTGATAAACGTATCGATGTGATTGCAACCGCGATGCGCGGCGGAATCACCGCGCCTGAATTGGCTGATCTGGAATTGGCATATGCCCCACCTTTTGGATCAGCAAAAGATCCCGTCAACATGCTTGGCTACATCTCAGAAAATGTTCTGAGCGGCTTAACTCCAACCTCACAGTGGCATGATGTCCAGGCCTTAGTTAACTCCGGTTACACGATTCTGGATGTACGTTCGACAGGTGAAGTAGGTCGAGGAACTTTGCCAGGCGCTTTGAATGTTCCGATCGATGAAATTCGCGAACGTATTAGTGAAATTCCCTCGGGCAAAATTCTTGTCACCTGCCAAGTAGGTCAACGTGGCCATGCCGCAACACGACTACTTCGCGAAATGGGTCATGATGCCGTCAATCTGGATGGCGGATATATGACCTGGAGCAACTCACCAGCAAATATGAAGCGATAGAAGGAAGGTAGAAATATGTGTAGCAGAACGACATGCCGCAAGTGCGGTAAGGCATCGTGGTCCGGTTGTGGGCAACACGTTGCTCAAGTGATGAAGGGGATTCCTAAATCAGAGCAATGCCAGGGCCATCAAAATGATCCGAAAGAGCCAGGTCTCTTTTCCCGACTATTTGGAAAGAAGTAAGGAGCAAAGCATGTGCAGTGCAGTTCGCTGTTCTAAATGCGGCAAAGCCACCTGGTCAGGTTGTGGTCAACATATTGAAGAGGCACTTGCTGATTTCACTGACGATCAGAGATGTAAATGTGAATCGGCCGATCTCTCAAGTTGGGTGCCAGGAAACTAAATCTCGCTCTGCGAAGCAAGGTTCGCACGGACCTTGCTCGCAAGGAGATAGCCAGTGACCCCGACAATGAGGTCAAAGGCGATGGTTCCCAGTGTGAACCATTCAACCTGTCCACGAGTGAGTCCCCAAATATCTTTAAAGCTGTAATCAATTCCCAGCCAGCCCTCAATCGTTCCCGGAAAAATAACTCCCATTGAACCAAGGACGATGTAGGCCAAAACAACCGCGCCCATAATTTGAAATCCTCGAATCCCGCCTGGGGAGCGGAATGGCCGTGGTACTTCAGGAAGTGTGCGATTGAGCTTCATGATTGCAGGAATGATAAATAGATAGGAGACGAGCAAGGTCGAGATTGCGCAACTTAAAACAACCTTGAATATGGCTCCAGCATCGCCATTAACTAACCTCATTCCGGCCACGAGGAAGATTGAAGCCATGACACCAGAAAGTGCGTTCACACGGACTGGGGTTCCGAAACGTTCGGAGAATTCGCCGAACCACCCATTCATAAATGCGCCATCAGCAGCAGCAATTGCTTGAACGCGATCGGTCGACATCATCCATGATGAGCCAAGTCCCAGTAACCCAACGATGAAGAGAATGGCGGCTATACCGAGAAGGAACTTACTTGCTCCGCCGTACACACTGAAGACTGTCTCTACCGCGCTCATGAATCCAGCAAGTCCACCGACATCTTTCTTCGGAACGACTAAAAGGATGGCAAGCACAGGCAAAATGTAGGCAAGGGCCGAGACGATGGCACCTACGCGAATGGAAGGTGCGGTGTCTTTTTGAGGATCGTACATTTCGCCGGAAGCTGCATTAGGAGCTTCGAAACCAACGTAAGAGAAGAGAATGATTGGTGCAACTGCCATAAATCCAGCCACGCTTGGTGCCAAGCTTCCGAAGTCAAAGGGTTGGAATCCATGTTTAATTCCATAGATTGCGGTGGTGAGAACCATGATGAGAAGCACTGCAATCTTTGCGTAAGCCGCCGCATTGATAATTTTCTTACCAAACCTCAAACTAATCATCGCTAAACCAATTGCAAGCCAGATAAATGCGAGCTTAAAAATCCATTCACCAATTGAGCCTGATTTGATGTGGAAGAGATAACTGCTGAAGGCATCAAAGGCGATGAAGCAGAGTGATCCGCCGAGCCAAAGAGGGTTTGTAATCCAATAGAGAACCGATGAAATTCCAGCAGGCAAACGACCAAATGCGAACTTCACCCATTGGTAGGGGCCACCTTCTTCAGGGAATGCAGAACCAGTCTCGGCCATCATTAAAGCGTTCGGAATCATAAAGGTAATCACAATGAATACGGCCCAGAAAAGTGACTGTGATCCGCCGGCGGCGATACTTCCGATTGTGTCGAGTGAAATATAGGCCGCGATAATGAAGAGGATGATGTCTAGGCGACCGAGTGATTTAACAAGGCGTTTTTCTTGCTTAGCAGCGAGAGTGGTCAGGTGAGTATTTTCGCGAAGGCTCATTAGCATCAGGGTAGCAAACCTGCTTGCTCAAATCTAGAAACGATTACTTACTTATTTACTTACTTACGATTCGATAGGTTGCAAGGGACGGATCGGTTGCGTAGGCAATCCGCACGCCGGCAGCTTTGGTGGAGGCGAGGCCACTTAGAATTTGCTCGGTAAGGATTTCTCCCGGTGCAACGACCGCGACCCCTGGCGGGTATGGCGCTATCAAATCGGCGCTGATGCGACCTAGTGCATTGCCTGCTTCAACCATCTCGGTTTCAGCAAAGTAAGCCTCTCGCATAGAAATCTCTCTCGTAGGGATTACCGACCAACTAAGAGATGTGGCGGATGAACGAGGCGCCGATTGAAGTTTTTTAAGAATCGGAATCAAGTGAGAAGCGAGTATTTCAAAATCTTCCGCTCGATCTGCCAAAGTCGCAAGGAATACCACGGTGTCGCGGTCAGCCATCTCTACTCGAATATTGTGCTCTTGCAATCTCTTTTCGATCTCA
>CAILWW010000034.1 GCA_903838035.1 uncultured Actinomycetes bacterium
CGCGAGCAAGGCGAACCCATCGCCCTTGTCCACCGTGAGTTCGCTTGTAGACAGTTCCGCCCGCTTGATAGAGGCGCTTCATTTCTGTGAGATCAAGCAAAATTACTTCAGTCTCGAGTTGTGGAACTTGTTCGCGGCGAAGTGCCCGATAAGTCGCGGCTTTATCATCAGCGATATCGATAGATGCGACTGTATTAAGAACCTTAACTCCTTTGGCCTCAAGCTCTTTGTAGAGTGAGATTGCTTTTGGTTTCAGGTAGAGCAGCGCAGGAGCAAGATGAGTAACATCAACTTCAGGCAAATCCGTAAATTCTATTAATTGATAATCAATATTTAATTCTTTACAAGCTGCCGCAAGCACCTGCGGAAAAGTGCGTGCCCACTCATTGACTCCGATTCCGACCCTCACTTAGATTGACTCGCAACGAAATTTAGAATCGCTTCCGAAACGGATGTATCTGTTACTTGTTCAATACCGGCAAAGCCCGCCCAAGCATCGACTTCAGATAGAAAGAGGTCATCCCCGAGTCCCAACATATCGACTCCCGCGTAATCTAATTTGAATGCGGCAAGCGCCTGTTCTGCAAGTCGTGCTGCTGGATGCGAAAGCGGCAGCGAACTTCCTGTTCCGCCTTGCGCAAGATTTGCAATTCGAGTCCCCACTTCGGGAATTCGCGTCATCAACGCAACACATTTGCCGCCAACAACCGATGCTCGGTAATCAATCACATATGGGCCCAAGTCGGCTTGTGAGAGAAAAGGCTCGGCAATTAACTTCTCTTCCTTAACCTCTTGTTGATCAAAATAATCTTTAACTTCGCCGGAATTCTTAAAGAAATGAATATCCCTTCCTCGTGCGCCAAAGATAGGTTTGATGATTACTTCGCCGGGTTCATCTGGCTCGATGCCGTAATTTCCATAGAAGAACTGGGTTTGCAGAAATGGCAGCTTGGCGAGCTGGAAGATCAGCGATGATTCCAACTTGCTCCGGGAAGCGAGCGAAGCATCCGGATCATTCATTACATAGGTTCCGCCGGCCTTCCAAACCCGCAATATCGGCTTAATTAAGGGAGAAAATTTGGCCACGGTTCGATGGATAACAGCCTTCGGGGTTATGGGTTTACCTCGATAGAGCACGGTTGATTTCTCCGCTCCAACGATTAACGAGAGCTCGTGCGGAGCAATTTCGAGAAGCGAAATCCCTACCTTTGCAGTTGCAGCACGAAAGGAATCGAGATTAGGTGTAAGTACATCGGGATAAGAGAGAAGAACGATCTCCATCCGAGAAACTACTTATTCTTTGCTTTAACCAATTCGACGTCGGCATCCACCATGAGTTCGGCAAGACCGCGCCAATTAGTAGTGGCTTTCCAGCCAAGCTTCTTCGTCGCTTTAGAAGGATCGCCAATCAATGCATCAACCTCGGTAGGGCGAACATAGCGCTCATCGATTTCAACATGGTCTTGCCAGTTAAGGCCGACGCGGGCAAATGCGACTTCACAGAAATCTTTTACGGTCGCGCCAACTCCGGTTGCGACCACATAATCATCTGGCTCATCTTGTTGGAGCATGTGCCACATCGATTC
>CAILWW010000035.1 GCA_903838035.1 uncultured Actinomycetes bacterium
GATAAGAAAGTAAATGAGCCTTTTTCTCCCGAACAGGTTCGAATCTTTCTCGCGGAAGCGAGCGCACATCGTCTCTTTGCAATCTTTCGATTAGCGGTATACACCGGAGCGCGTAAAGGCGAGTTACTTGCTCTGAAATGGACTGACCTTGATTTTGAAAGTCAGTCGCTAGTGATTTCAAAAAACCGTTTGACTGTAAGAGGTGAGAATGTTGTTCAATCCTCAACAAAAGGTGGCGAGGGTCGGCGAGAAATCTCTCTTGATCCCGAGACTGTAGAAATAATGAGGGAACATCGCAAGCGTCAATTCGAAGAACGCTTGCGTGCTGGCAGTCTGTGGAATGAAACTGGCTATATCTTTGCTACCGAGTTTGGAGAACCGATTTACTATGGGACGCCGACTCAGTTATTCACGAAGATTAAGAATCGCGCCAATCTTCCAGAACAACGCTTCCACGACCTACGCCACTTCCACGCCACACAACTTCTCAAGGCCGGAACACCGCTTCACGTCGTCGCTCACCGTCTAGGACACCGTGACCCTATGGTTACGGCAACCACTTACGCACACGTCACGGCAGACCAAGCTGTTAATGTCTCGATTGTGTTCGCAAAGGCTGTTGAATAAAGAGGCTGTTAGCAAAGTGTTAGCAAAACTGAATAAATAGAATGTAATCACAAAAGATTTAATTTAAAAGAAGCGTGTGACCTGCATTTATATGGTGCGCCTGAAGGGATTCGAACCCCTAACCTTCTGATCCGTAGTCAGATGCTCTATCCGTTGAGCTACAGGCGCATTATTGAATTTGTGGTGCTGGGTGGTGCAGGAGTGAATCTTACCTGCTTGGCACCTATGCCCCAAACAGCGGTTTTATCGCGAAATTAACTACTTAACAGAGCCAGCGAGCAGGCCGCGGACGAAGTAGCGCTGGAGCGAGAAGAAGACAACGAGTGGAAGGGCGATGGTGATGAACGCTCCCGCTGTGAGAATCTCCCAGTGTGAGCCCCATTGACCAACGAGTGAGGCAAGTTTTGCGTTGATAGGTGAAATGTTCTGGGTTCCGCCAGAGAACGTGAGTGCAACGAGGAGATCATTCCAGACCCAGAGGAATTGGAAGATTCCGAAGGCAGCAATTGCCGGGATAGAAAGCGGAAGAACAATTCTGCGGAATACCATGAAGTGGTTTGCACCATCTACATAAGCAGCTTCCATGAGATCGCGAGGAAGCGCGGAGATGAAATTGTGGAGTAGGTAGATTGCAAGTGGAAGCGCAAACATGGTGTGAGGCAACCAAATTCCAGCAAGCTTTCCAGCAATTCCAAGTGCAGGAATGATGGTTATATGGCCAATGTGGGCGCCACCAGTGAATAGTTGTAGCAGCGGAATTAGCGACATCTGAATCGGCACAATTTGGAGTGCGAAGATAAAGAAGAAGAGTGCGTCGCTTCCCTTAAAGCGAATCCAAGCCAAGCTGTAGGCAGCCATGGTCGCAATAACTAATGGGAATACAACTGCTGGGACTGTAATTGCAATTGAGTTAAGGAAATATGGAATTACTCCGCCGACGCTACCGGCATCGCCTTGGCCAAAGAGGACTGCCTGGTAGTTAGAGAGAGTGAAATGAGGGCTAGTGAAAATATGCCACCAACCGGACATGAAGACATCCTCTTTTGGTCGGAAGGATGTAGCGAAGAGTCCAAAGGTTGGAATTGTCCAGAGTGCAGTAATAGTCCAAACAACAATTGCCGCAATTTTGCTCGAGAAGAGTTTGCGTCCAGGGTTATGATCCGCGATTTTCTTACTCATTATGAGATCGCCCGTTCCCTGCGTAGGTTGCGAATGTTGTAAATCAAGATTGGGGTTACGAGAATAAAGAGGATTACTGCAAGCGCTGATCCTCGACCTTGATCGAAGCGAACGAATATTTGTGAGTACATCTCGTTGGAGATAACACTGGTACCGAAGTTTCCGCCAGTAACTGTGCGGACGATATCGAATAGCTTGAGTGAGGTAACAACCATTGTGGCGAAAACAACGATGAAAGTGCTTCGTACCATTGGAAATGTGACGCTCTTAAAGAGCTTCCAACCATGGGCTCCATCAAGTGCGGAAGCCTCTATGATGTCAGCAGGGACACCTTTGATTGCTGCGGAGAGAATCACCATCGCAAATCCAGTCTCTACCCAGGTGAAAATAACCATCAATAGAAAAGTGTTGAGAGGCTGAGTCAAAATCCAGTTGGGTGGTGTAAATCCAAGGGTGCGTGAGATTGCGCTGAGGAGACCAGTTTGTGGTTGTGAAGGTGGAGCAAAGTTGTAGACGAACTGCCAGATAATGGAGGCGCCGACGAATGAGATAGCCATCGGCATGAAGAGAAGCGACTTCGGGAGTGATTCACGCTTTAAGCGGTTAAGCATTATCGCGAGGACGAGGCCAAGCGCAGTGGTCACACACGGGGTGATTGCAATCCAAAGCAGGGTATTCCAGATAACTTGATGTATCTCAGAGTTGTGAATCATCCATGTGTAATTTTGAAAACCCACATATTTATTTGAATAAGCATCTTTAAAAGAATAGAGAATCGTCTTGCCTGCTGGAAAAACTAAACCTGCTGCGAGTAACACGAGGGCTGGGACGAGAAAGATTGCGGTAGAAAGCGGACGCGCTGCTCGGCCATTTACCTTCCCGGCTAGGTAGAAGATGACTCCGAGAACTGCGAAGAAAAGTGCTATCGCACCGAGCGTTTGCTCGATCTTAGGAAGGTTCGCACTCCAGAATGAAACTGTATGCATCGTTACCCTTTCCTATCGCTTTGAGTGAATATTAAAGGAATTTGGCGGGGATTGGAATCCAATCCCCGCCAAATCTTTTTTACTACTTTATTACTTTTTAATTACTTGATTTAGATCGAGTAATTAAGCAGCTGGCCATGAGGCGTCAATTGCTGATGCAACATCAGCTGTTGACTTGCCTGTGAACCAGTTTGTGAGCTCTGTCCACATTGAACCAGCACCTACAGCAGCAGGCATTGCATCTGAACCGTCGAACACGAATGTTGAGTTCTTGTCAGCAAGGTACTTAGCTGAAAGAGCATCTAGACCATTTGTGTAAGCAGATAGTGGAACACCGTTGTTAGCTGAGAGCCATCCACCTGCAGGACCAGCAGCAGCAATACGTGCCTTTGCCCATTCTGGAGAGGAGAGGTAGTTCTGAACTTCTTGTGTTGCAGCCTTGCTGTTGAATGCTGCGAAGAACTCTCCGCCGCCTTCTACAGGAGTCTTAACTGCTGGGTTGATACCTGGTAGGTAGTAAGCCCATACGTCGCCAGTTGGAGCAACCTTTACAGTTGCTGGGTACTGTGCTGCGTAGAAAGAAGCTTGCTGCAACATCATGCACTTAGCTGTTGGGATACCCATACCAGCATTTTGGAATGTTGTTGTAGCGATAGCTGAAACGTCACCGACGTACTTTGGATTCTTCATCCATGAAGCGAGTTGGTCGAAAGCTGCAATGATCTTTGGATCAGAGAACTTAACCTTGTGTGAGATCCAGTCTGCGTAGGTTTGAGCACCTTGGGTACGAAGAACGATTTCCTCGAGCCAGTCAGTTCCTGGCCAACCTGTTGCTGTACCTGAACCGAGACCGCCACACCATGCAATTTGGCCCTTTGCAGCCATCTTGTCTGAAAGTGACATCATCTCTTTCCAAGTTGTTGGGACTGTGTATCCGAACTTCTTGAATTGCTTTGGTGAGTACCAAACGAGTGACTTGTTGTTAGCTGAGTTTGGAGCAGCATAGAAGACACCATTTACTGTGCCGTAGCCCTTCCAACCTGCAGACCAGTACTTATTGACGTTAGCCAATGTTGTTGCAGGAGCCTTAACAACCTTGCCTGTTGCAACCATCTTTGCCAAGAGACCTGGCTGAGGGATCATTGCGATATCAGGAGCTGTTCCACCTTGCACGCGAACACCGAGTTGTGACTCGAATTCGTTTGTACCGTTCCAGTTAATTGTGATTCCTGTGCAGTTCTGGAAAGGAATAAGTGCTGCTTGGTAGCGAGCATTCTCTTGTCCGATCACTGAGTTGAAGATTTCAACTGTTGCGCCAGCTTGCTTTGCGTATGTTCCAACGCCAGCACATGATGCTGTTGCAGCTTGTGCAGGAGATACAGCAGCAACTGATGTTGCGATTACTGAAACTGCAGCAAGGCTGAGAGCAGCGCGCATAGCTTTTTTGCTAATTGACATGTTCATCCTTAAGGGTTTGTGGACAGGCCTCAAACATTGAGTCCAAGTCCGATGTGGGGAAATTCTTGGGCAAATGCCACAGGGTTGCAAGGGCGCTAGACGCTCAGTTCATAAAGTTTTGATAACAAATAAAGGAGAAAATGCTCTTTTGTTTGTTAAGTTGCAGTTAACAGCTCGATCACTGAGCGGCTATGAAATCCCGGTACCAGTATCCAGAATCTTTAATTGTCCGCTTCTGAGTCTGGTAATCCACGTGAATTATTCCAAAGCGCTTGGAATATCCAAGGGACCACTCGTAATTATCGAGAAGCGACCATTGATAGAAACCCTTCACAGGAGCGCCGAGTGAAATCGCTTCCGAAAGCGCATCAAGGTGGGTGCGTATGTAATTAATTCGACGTTCATCGTGAACTTTTCCATCCGCCCCCGGCCCATCCGGATAGGCGACTCCATTTTCTGTGATGTAAATGGGAGGAAGATTGGTGCCAAATTCTTTATGCCAGCGCACCATCAGATCTCGAAGTCCATTTGGTGTCAACGGCCATCCCATATCGGTGAGTTCACCGCGAGGGGTGGTATCGATATTTAAATCAAATAAAGAGGAATTATCGAATTGGGCAGTCTTTGCAGAGTCCGTTGCGCGAACCGGTGTATCGAAATAGAAGTTGATTCCGATGAAATCATTCTTTGTTTTTGCAATCTTCATATCGCCCGGCAGGATTGCATCACTCCATTCCGAGCCAAATTTCGTTAAGAGAATTTCTGGATAGGCGCCCTTCATAATCGCATCCACCCAGAATCGATTTTGAACAGCATCCAGAATGTCGGCAGCCTCAACTAGCTCTGGATTATTTAAATCCTCCGCCAAATACTGAGCCTGGTTGATTACCGGTCCAAGCAATAAATCGTTTCGCACTTCGCGCATAGCCAAAACTGCTTTTCCATGCGCAACCACAGTGTGATGGGCAACTTTGAAAGCTATTGCGCGGTCTTTAATTCCAGGCGCATGTACGCCAAGTCCGTGACCAAGCCAAGCAACACACCAAGGTTCATTTATGGTGGCTATCTTTTTTACGCGATCACCAAAATGCTTGGCTACTTCGCCAGCATAGTAAGCAAATGAGTCGATGATAGAACGGTTCGCCCATCCCCCATTTTCCTGCAGGGCTTGGGGTAAATCCCAGTGATAGAGAGTGACTAGCGGTTCAATGCCTGCAGCGAGAAGGGAATTAATAAGTTTGTCGTAAAAAGCAAAACCAGCTTCGTTGCGAACCTTGTCGCCATTGGGGAAAATTCGCGACCATGAAATGGAGAATCGATAAGCCTTGATTCCCAGCTCTTGCATCAAATTAATATCCTCGGGATAGCGATGGTAATGATCGCAGGCAACGTCACCGTTATCGCCATTGAGCACAGTTCCTGGAATACGACTAAAGCGATCCCAGATCGACTCACCGCGACCATCTTCTAGTGCAGCGCCTTCGATTTGATAGGCAGCAGTTGCAGCGCCCCAAATAAAATCTTTCGGAAAAGTACTCATGAACCTGACCCCAATCGAACGAGTTTCTCAATGGAAACTTCTTTTCTTCTCGGCTTTCCGAGTGCTTCACCGGCAGCAACTTCAGCGGCGTTGATTCGACTCCAAGCGGCTTGGTCAATGACTGCGTGCTCTGGGTGCAAAACATCTTTGATATCGCCAGCGTTCTTTGGTTCGCCAAGTTCCTCTACCAATATTTTCACGACATCAGAGGCGTCGCTCTTATTTGTTCCAATAACTCCAGATGGTCCACGCTTCGCCCAACCTACGGTGTAGATATTCGTGCCCACAACTCTTCCATCGAGGTTTGCGATTCGACCATTGTCAAAAGTTAATCCATTAATGAGAAGTGAGTGATATCCAATTGCAGAAATCACTAAATCGCAGAGAACCGTCTTATCTCCTTCGGGAGTTTCAAAGATGATTCCTTCTACTTTATCCTTGCCGATAATTTCCTTTGGCTTATGTGAGAAGAGGAATTCCAGAGATTTACGGTTCTCAGATTTTTCGCTCTCTGCAATTAAGCGCATCGCTTCTAGGTTTGAGGCAAGATGTTTTTCAATTTCACCTGCGGCCTCCGCTCTTGCATGAGCCGCCTCAACTTCTTCAGCGTTGATATAAACATTTGTGTGTTCAAGTTTCGGGAGGTCGCGCAGTTCTGGGGCAGTAAAGGCCGCGAACTCTGGGCCGCGACGACCGGCAATAAAGACTTTGTGGATGTTGCTGTTGTGGAGAGTATCGAGGGCATGATCGGCGGTATCAGTTGTGTCTAACTCGTGGGCTTCAACCGCAAGCATGCGAGCGCAATCCATCGCAACATTTCCAGCGCCGATAACGACTGCCGTACTTCCGGACAAGTCCACTTTTAGTGAAGCGAAATCAGGATGCCCATTGTACCAAGGCACAAATTCAGCCGCAGATAAAGAGTTCGGTAATTCTTCGCCAGGTATTCCAAGCTTCTTGCCGATTGAAGAACCAGTGCACATAACAACTGCGTCATAGCGAGAGGTCAGGTCTTCTAATTGAATATGTGTTCCAAGCTCCACATTTCCAAATAACCTAAATCCAGGTTCCGATGCCACCTTCTCAAATACCTTTGCAACTGTTTTAATCTTTGGATGGTCAGGAGCAACTCCAGAGCGAACCAAACCCCATGGGGTTGGGAGGCGTTCAATCATGTCGATATCGAATGCGAGATCATCAGTCGCAGAGTTTTGTAGCGCCTGCGCAGTGAAATATCCCGCTGGTCCGGCTCCTACAATGGCAATCTTGTACTTAGGCATCTGTTCCTCAATCTCGAATAAGCGAAGTTTATTGCCTCCCTACGCTTCATTAGTACCATTAAGCAGTGAGAGCAACTACGTGGGTGAGGGTCTTTCTCGCGGCCATGCTCGCATCCCTCTCCCTATCTTTCACCGCCATTCAGCCCGCATATGCTGCGACCGGTTACGTCGATACTTACCTTCACTTGAACGTCAACACGCCCTACTCGGAAC
>CAILWW010000036.1 GCA_903838035.1 uncultured Actinomycetes bacterium
AGGCCCACTTCCACAAACTCGTTTCGTACTTCGTAAAGCACTCGAGAAGAACCTGCCAGTTATTTTGGTCATCAACAAAGTTGACCGTCCGGACTCACGTATCCCAGAGGTAGTGGACGAGGCTTATGGTCTCTTCCTTGACCTCGATGCTAACGACGAGCAGATTGAATTCCCAGTTGTATATGCATCAGCTAAAGCTGGTCGCGCATCGCTGAATCGTCCTGGAAATGGCGAGATGCCTGATCGCGAAAATTTGGATGCGCTCTTTGAAGTTATCTTCAATACGATTCCAGCTCCGGTTTATCACGAGAATGCACCACTACAAGCTCACGTCACCAACCTCGACTCCTCGCCATACCTTGGTCGCCTTGCACTCTGTCGCATTCGCGAAGGAATCATTAAAAAGGGCGAGAACGTCATGTGGATGAAGACCGACGGAACTTCCGAACGCGTGAAGATCTCCGAACTCTTAATCACCGATGGCCTCGAGCGCGTACCTGCACTTGAAGCTGGCCCTGGCGATATTGTCGCTATCGCCGGTATCGAAACCATTACTTTGGGCGAGACTCTTGCAGATCTCGAACGTCCACACGCACTTCCACTCATCGTTGTCGATGAGCCATCAATTTCGATGACCATTGGTATCAATACCTCTCCGATTGCAGGACAAGAAGGAAAACTTCTTACTGCTCGCCAGGTAAAGAATCGTTTGGATGCCGAGCTGATCGGTAACGTCTCACTTCGTGTTGTGAACACTGATCGCCCAGATACCTGGGAAGTTCAGGGTCGCGGAGAGCTTCAACTCGCCGTCCTTGTTGAAATGATGCGTCGCGAAAGCTTTGAACTTACTGTCGGAAAGCCACAAGTGGTTGTCAAGATGGTTGATGGAAAGCTGCAAGAGCCAATGGAGCGCTTAACCGTTGATATCCCAGAGGACTTCCTCGGCGTTGTCACTCAACTTATGGCGCTTCGCAAGGGCCGCATGGAGCAGATGGTTAACCATGGCACCGGTTGGATCCGCATGGACTACAAGGTTCCGTCACGTGGACTTATCGGATTCCGTACCGAGTTCCTTACTGAAACTCGTGGCACCGGACTTATCCACCACGTCTTTGATGGATACGAAAACTGGAACGGTGAAATCCGTACTCGTTTGAGCGGTTCACTCGTCGCTGATCGTCGCGGAACTGTTACTGCTTACGCAGTTGATGGCGTGCAAGAGCGCGGAGTTATCTTCCTTGAAGTCGGTACTGAAGTTTACGAAGGCATGATTGTTGGCGAGAACTCACGTACGGAAGATATGGATGTCAACATCGTTCGCGAAAAGAAGTTGACCAACATGCGTTCATCCGGCGCCGATGATGCTAACCGCATCATTCCGCCACGTTTGCTCAACCTCGAGCAAGCCCTTGAATTTTGCCGTGAAGATGAATGTGTTGAGGTAACTCCAAAGCACGTCCGTGTTCGTAAGGTAATCCTTGACCAGAACGAGCGTGCCCGTAACGTCGGCCGCGCGAAGAAGGTCAATCAGAACGCAGAATAAGTTCACGCAAAATTAGTTAGTTTAAAGCCCCGTCAACCATTTTCGGTCGGGGCTTTTCTCTATGATGCTCAGATGAGCTTCATACTTCTTGATGATGATTTTGAAGATCAGTACGAGGAAATTCAGGAAGCTCCTCGACGAAGAACTCTATTGGTTTTCGTTATTATTGCAGGGCTTTGTCAGCCCCCTTCGCTTAGATAGACCCGTGGCCACAGCAGCGAGTAACCAGACCAAGATCTCCTTGGTTCGCAGGGCTATTCCCGCTCCTTCATATGAAGCTGATCTAAAGATCGATGCCGTCCTGACGCACTGTTCAACCACTCCACATTCACCACTGGTGGTCTTTGGCGGCCCGGGAACAGGTAAGACCTCAACACTTGTTCGCTCGGTGATCTCACGAATTAACTTCGGCGCCGACCCCAACTCAATTCTGATTCTCACCTACGGCCGTGAGAGCGCATCGGATTTACGCGATCAAATAGTTTCACATACAGATTCCACAGCATTTGATCCACTTGCCCGCACCTTTCACTCACTTGCCTTCTCCATCCTTAATGAAGAGATGTCAATTGATGATCATAAATATCTTCTCATCTCCGGAGCAGAGCAAGATGCATTTATTCGCAACTTACTACGAAATGCAAAGGTTGATGCTAAACAGAACTGGCCATCGGATTTAGAACTCGCCCTACCCACTCGCGGCTTTGCGCGCGAGGTGCGTGACTTAATCCTTCGCGCAAACGAACGTGAGTTAAATTATGACGCACTTCGCGAACTCGGCAAGAAACTCGGAGAGAAATATTGGGGCAGTGCAATCGCATTTTGGGATGCCTATGACGGAGCGATGGCCCTTCGCTACGGAACGGTTCCCAACACTCCACTTCGCATCGACCCGTCACTGATAATTTCAAAGGCGATTCAACGACTTGAGGATGAACCTGATTTACTTGCTCGATATCGTGAGCGCTTTCCTACGATTTATGTAGATGAATTCCAAGAGAGCGATGAGAGCCATCGTAAATTACTCGCAAAATTGGCCACTAATGATCTAACAATCTTCGCCGATGGCGATTCGGCCATTGGGCGCTTCCGTGGCGCAGATCCCGATTCAATGCGCGAAATTGCAGATAAATACTCAGCAAGTGTCATAGAGCTAGAAACCAACCATAGAAGTCTTCCTGCTATTGCCGAACTCGGCGCAGCCATCGCCTCGCGCATCAACACCAAGTCACCAGGCCGCCAGCCTCATCATGCCCAGGTAATTAGCGAAGCCGGCGAAGAGAATGTAGATACCTCTGCAATAACAGCGCTTCGCTTATCCAGCCAATCTGATTGCGCTAATTACATCGCTCATGCATTTCGCACTGCTCACCTACGAGATGGCATCGCTTGGTCAGAGATGGCGGTAATTCTTCGCTCGCCAGGCTCTGGCGTAAGTGCCCTGACCAGAGCATTTGCCCTCAACAACATACCCATCAATATCGATGCCTCAGCATCCGCGCTCGGTGAAAACCCACTGATTCGCCCGCTCTTACTTATCGCACGAATTGCAACTGGAGATTTTGAACTGGCTCCAACAAATTGGGAAGTTATTGAAGAGTTATTACGTTCACCGATTGCCGGCGCCGATTCACTCTCGTTACGCGCGATGCGGCTATCGCTGAACAAGGCCTATCAATCTGAGTACATGGCTCAACATAAGGATTCACAACTTCCTCAAGTAGAAATTTTAAGTGAGATGAAATCTTCGGTCGAGATTATGATTGAAGCGCTGACCGCGCCAGTCACATATCTTCCTTGGGAAGAGCTCGCACCACTCAAAGCGCTTAACGATTTAATCTCTACGGCAAAGAACTCTCTCCGTCTCTCTTCGGAGATCTCGGATCTACTCTGGGCGATTTGGTCCAATGCCAAGGATGTAGATGGTGCAAATCTTGCTAACTCCATGCGTAGCCGCGCGCTTAAAGGTGGAGTCCGAGGCGCTGCCGCCGATCGCGATTTAGATGCGGTTATGCAACTCTTCGAAGCTGCCAGACGCTTCTCTGAACGTATGCCTGGTTCAGATGCTTCGCTCTTTATCGATGAGATCACCGGCGAAACTATTTTGAGCGACAGCATTACCGCCCAAGGTGATCGCGGCGATCTCGTTACTGTCACCACCGTTCACTCGGCCAAGGGTCGCCAATGGCGCAACGTTGCAATCATGGGTCTTCAAGAAGGAAGCTGGCCCAATCTTCGCCAACGCGGTTCGCTCCTTGGATCTGAACGTCTAGTTGAATCGATTCGCACTGGCCTGACTGTCCGCGATCAGATTGAGGCGAGTGCGGCTAGCGCGCTGGTCGATGATGAACGACGGCTTTTGCACGTGGCAACCACCCGAGCAACTAATGAACTCATCGTTCTTGCACATGCCGAGGAGGATGCCGAACCATCCTCGTATTTCGAAGAGATTTACGAATTCGTACATGGTCACTCATCGCAAACGGCTGAAATAACTGAGCTGCCTCGCGCCCTGACTGCGCAGGCACTCGTTGCCACTCTCCGCCGGGAATTGATGAACCCTGACTCCACTCAGAAAGAATTCGCAGCATCGCTACTTTCACGTTTATCTGCCGAAGGAATCGAGAGTGCAAATCCCGAGAATTGGTGGGGGTTTACGCCAACCAGCACGACCGCGCCAATCGTGGCTGATGGCGCCGAAGTTCGAGTTTCGCCCAGCAAGTTGCAATCATTCTCGGAGTGCCAACTTAAATGGTTCCTTGAAAATCATGGTGGTCGAGATGGCGACTCCAGCGCAGCCTTAATTGGTTCAGCCATTCACGCACTGGCATCGCTTATGTTTAAAGAGCCAGATCTCACCGTTGATCAGCTTAAGAACCGACTCTCGGCAAATTGGAAGATGATTGATTCAACTACTGGCTGGGTTCGCGATTACGAATTTGAGAAGGCAACAGAGAAGGTAGCCAAGTTTTATGAATGGCATCTCAAGAATCAGCGCGAGCTAATTGGCGTAGAAGTTAAATTTGATACCACTATCGGTCGCGCTCGATTGACCGGCTCAGTCGATCGACTTGAAATCGCCATCGATGAATCGGGTGCAAGCACGGTTTATATTGTTGATCTCAAAACTGGTGGATCGGGAGGCAATTCCGAGACGAAAGTTCAAGAAAATATGCAGCTTTCTGGCTACCAACTTGCAGTCGCTCGTGATGGATTTATTGAAATGCATCCAGGAACCAATCCGGGCGGTGCAGAACTTCTCTTCCTCGGCGGAACAAATAAATCTGCATCGAGTCGCACCCAATTCAGCATTAATGTCGAGCA
This sequence comes from uncultured Actinomycetes bacterium, assembly GCA_903838035.1. GTDB lineage: Bacteria > Actinomycetota > Actinomycetes > Nanopelagicales > Nanopelagicaceae > AAA044-D11. The sequence goes on from CAILWW010000036.1 coordinate 4,868, forward strand.
GACTGAGGCGACGATCATCGATATGGCTGAATCTATGGCCACATCCACCTTCACCGCGACTATCAATCCTTCATGTCGTATGTGTGGCGTCAAACTTCTCTGCCCACTCCAACCGCAAGGCCGCGGCCTGCTCGATGAGCGCAGTGAGCCAGGAAGTGGTGAATGATGGATTTTAAATACTCCGCCCTCGATATTGCCCGCCAACTACGGGCCGCCGGAATAGAAATGTATGACCCAACCCCAGAGCAGCAGGCAATTATTGAGTCATATCCGCTCGGGCCAAGTGTTGTAGTTGCAGGTGCTGGTTCCGGAAAAACAGAGACCATGAGTGCGCGCGTTCTCTGGTTAGTCGCAAACCAGATCGTTCGCCCTGATGAAATTCTCGGCTTAACATTTACTCGAAAGGCCGCTGGCGAACTCTCCCATCGAATTCGCAAACGCCTGCGCGAGCTACGCACAGCTGGCTTTCTGCCGATTGATGCCTCCTCAACTCAACCCATTGACATCTCGGTCAGCGTTGGCACGTATCACTCTTATGCCGGCAAGGTTCTCTCCGAACATTCGATTCGCTTGGGCATTGATACCGATGCACAGCCCATCGGTGAAGCAGCTGCTTGGCAGATTGCACATTCGATTGTCACCGGTTTCACCAATCCTGATCATCGCCTGCTTCACGGAGCCGATGGGATTGTTGAACGCGTGATGGATCTATCAGCGCAGATGGCAGAGCACGGCGCAACGGCGCACGAGATTCGCTCGTTCTCGGCTGAACTTTTGGAGAAGTTCGCCGGACTTTCTGGAAGATCAAACCAGGATGTTTTTAAAGCAGTTGATATCGTCAAAGAACGGCTTGCCATCTTGCCAATGGTGGAGAGCTTTGATCGATACCGCGTTGAGCAAGGTCAACTAACCTTTAACGATCAGATGGCATTTGCCGCCGAACTCGTGAATAAATTTCCTGACATTGCCGAACTCGAGCGTGGAAAATATAAGGTTGTTCTTCTCGATGAGTATCAAGATACCTCTTACAGTCAGGTCCGATTTCTCGCTGGTCTCTTTGGTAATGGCCATGGCGTAACCGCAGTGGGAGATCCCAACCAAGCGATTTATGGTTGGCGCTCTGCGAGTTCTGAAACTTTGGTTGCCTTTGCAAAACAATTCGTTGGCACAAGCGGCAAAGAGTGCAAGAGCTATAAATTGATGACCACCTGGCGAAACGATGCAGCGATACTCGACCTGGCCAATCGCGCTATCGATGAGATCGCAGCCCATAGTGGCCGGCAGGCGAAGGTCGATCGGCTCTCACTACGCCAAGGCGCGGGCCCCGGCGAACTAATCTCACTGCACTATGAGACTTTAATAACCGAAGCCTCTGGAATTGCAGAGATCTTTTATGAGCGATGGAACGCTCCAGAGCGTTTAGCAATTACCGAAACTAAGCGCTCCAGCTTTGCCGTGCTTGTTCGCAATCGCAAAAATATCGTCGCTATCGAACAGGCCCTTCGCGATCGAGGACTTCCTGTCGAAGTCGTCGGCATTGGCGGGCTCATTCATGTCCCTGAGGTGGCAGATATCATCGCTCTACTTCGGGCACTAACTTTCCCGGAGGCGGCATCTTCGTTGATGCGATTGCTTGCCGGTCCACGATTGGCGCTCGGCACCGCAGACCTTGCAGCGCTAGGCCGATTCACCAATCGAATCTTCTCGGCCAATCAGAAGAGTCGCACCATGATTGGAATGATTGAAAGTGGAGATGTCGCAACTCTGGAAGCCGATGACTTTGCTATTGGCAGCCCGATTGAAACCCTGGAATATTTCGAACTCATTTCTCCTGCCAAATTGAGTGATCCCAAGCAGAGCGCAACCTTTACCCTGGGCGAGAAGAGCTTCACTATTCCTCGAAGTGATTTCACGCCCGCTGGATTTACACGACTCGTCCATTTTGCTCATGAGTTGCGAGCACTCAGAAGATCCACCTCTCACTCTCTCACTGATGCGATTCTTGAAGCAGAGCGCTTCCTCGCCCTGGATACTGAAGTTCTTGTACGAGATGGTTGGCAGAACGGTCGGACTCACCTTGATGCATTTATGGAGGAGGCGGCGAAATTTCAACGTACCGGCGGCACACTCTCTAGTTTCCTCGCTTGGTTGGAGGTGGCTGCAAAGAAAGAGGGTGGACTCAAGCCCATCAGTATCGATGTCTCCCGGACCGCAATTCAAATCCTTACCGTTCATGCATCCAAGGGAAGTGAATGGGATGTGGTGGCAGTTCCAGGATTGATAAAGAATAACTTCCCTAGCAAGAAAAAGGGCTCAGATCTCTGGACCGAAAATTCCGGCGCACTCCCCATCACTTTTCGTGGCGATCGTGATCAACTTCAAGATTTCGCAATTCCAGCTGGCTCCAGCAAAGGTACCGGCGGTCCAATTTACTCTGACACAAAGAAGGCGCTTGATGCCCAATCCGAGTATTGGGAAGATCGACGAATTGAAGAGGAGTACCGCTTGGCATATGTCGCCTTTACACGCGCCAAGAAAACACTCATCACCACGGCATCCTGGTTTGGCAACGGCGAGAAATCGCTAGATCCATCACCGCTATTTCACTGGGCATATGAATCTTCCTTAAAACAGGCAGAACGTGCGGGCCAGAGCGTTGTTGCAGAAGATTTCGATACGAACAAACCGGACTACAACAATCCTGAAAGTGAAAATCCACCGACCGCGCTTTGGCCGGTGACTTCACCACGAATTGAGAAGATTCGGCGAAGTGCGGAGTTGGTAACTGCAGCGCGGCCACTAGACCTTGGGAAGGCCAGTGAAGAGCTTTCCAATAGCAATGAGTCTGAGGATGGCTTTAAATCTCAACTTATTTCTGATGCGCAATCATTGATAATTGAAGCGCGCAGCTCTCAATCCGGAATTTGCGTGACTATGCCACCTCGCCTCTCGGTCTCAACGTTGATCACGTTAAAAGAAGATCCCGATAATTTAGCGCTCTCTCTGCGTCGCCCCCTTCCGCGCCATACCGATTCCATTGCTCGCCGCGGCACAACTTTCCACGAGTGGGTAGAGGAGCGATATAAGGCTCCCAAATTCTTTGATGATGAACTCGGCAGTCAATATGAATTTGAATTAGACGGCTCTCAATTCGATAGGGAATTTCGCCCGATCGATCTCGATCTTGCTGCGCTTCAGGCGAAGTGGAGCGCCAGCCAATGGGCAAATCGCACACCCGTAGATATCGAAGTGGGCTTTGAAACTATGTTGGGTGGTCGCGGTGGACTCTTGATTCGTGGTCGTATCGATGCCGTCTATCCACGATTGGATGCATACGGAAAGGAAGATGGTGGCTTTGAGGTTATAGATTGGAAGACAGGCAAGGTGAAGAGCGGTGAAGATTTAGAGACCGCTGCTATTCAATTAGCGATGTATCGCCTGGCCTATGCCAAGCTTAAGAAGATTCCGGTTTCGCAAATTTCCGCAGCGTTTTATTATGTCCAAAGTGGTAATACCGTAGCCCCCGCCAATCTCCTGGGCGAAGCCGAACTCATTGCTTTGATCACTAAATTTCCGGTTCAGCTCTAGCCACTTTAAATTTTAAGATCGGCCACAATCGGCAAATGGTCGCTATACCCGCTTGCAGGTAGTTCAATGGGCATAGCCGTGCAATCAAAATCCGCTAATAGATAATCAAACTTTACTTTGGCGCCCCATGATGGATAACTCTTCGCTTCATTAAGGGATCGCCATCTCTTGCTCACCGGCAGATTAAATGGCAGATTGAGATCGCCCATCAAAATATGTTTCCCGGGAAATTTTCTGAGCCAGCGTTTGACTCGCCAGAGTTGGTACAGGTTTACCAATGGAACAAACGAGAGATGCGTGACTACCACAGTAAGACCGCTCGCTAATTCGGCAGCTAGCGCGATTCGTGGCTCATCTTTCACATAAATAAATCTCATTCGAGGCTTACCATTTTTGCCTTCAGCGGGAACAGCAAGGGGAAGTCCAATCAGTGATCGACCAAGTTGCAAGGTATGCCAACTCTTTACTGGCGATTTGGAGATTAATCCAATTCCATATGATGGTTGCTCATCTTTAAAATCCATTTCCGCTTCATCGCGCTTCAACTTTCGCCAGGAGAAACCAGGCGTTCCGACAACAGTCCTGGCATATTTAGAAAAATACTTAACACCGCTAAGCGCTTCTAAATCCTTCGTCAGCTCATCAATCTGTAAGTGTTCGCCAGATCTCGATTGAAATGCATCAATCTCTTGTAAGCCAATTAGCTCGATCTCAGAGTTGACGAGAAATTGAGCGATTTGGGAGAGGTGCTCGCGCTGCTCTAGTTGTGCTGGCTGCTCTGGTTGGACTGGTTGCTCTGGTTGGCCCAACTCCGGGGGCGAAAGCGGTTGCCCGTGCAGAATATTCCAACTGGCGATACGCATGTGCGCAGGCTAGTGCTCTCGGGTAAGTTGCGGGGTATGAAGCCGCTCTCGTTACCAATGTCGAGAGCTGGCATCGATCGAGCCGCAGAATTACGCACAGATCCAGCCCGCCTAGCCCAGCTTTGGGAGAGCGCGGCCATCCTTCACTTCAACTCGGGCAAGTTTCATTATCGGGATGGAATCACCTTCTTTAGCGCCGACCAAATTCACGAGTTGCAAGCCAGCAGTAAATTCACCACTGGTGAAAAATTCTTCCTCGGCTTTGATGGCGAGCTCGCTTATTTTGCCTGGTGCAGCGAGAGCAGCGAGAGCAGCGAGAGCAGCGAGAGCAGCGAGAGCAGCGAGAGTAGTGATAGCAGCATAGGTAACGAGAAAAGTAAATCAGCGTCAGAAACCGAGAATCCAGATTTCAAAACTCTCCGTGAAATTGGCGATGAACTCAGTGATGCCGAGATGGGACTCGCAGTACATGCCCAAGCCTTGGCAAATTGGC
>CAILWW010000037.1 GCA_903838035.1 uncultured Actinomycetes bacterium
CTCGATATCGAGTTAATTCGCGAGAAGATTCGCGCTAAATTCGGTGGCCATGCAATGCCGAAGGAATTTTTTGAATTAAACCCGCTTCCGCTTAAAGGAATTGGCAAACCCGATCGCATAGCTGCACGCGATGCCTTCCTTGATAGAGAATAATGAACAAGTGAAGAAATGGATTCTTGGCGCCAGGCCTCGTACCTTGCCAGCCGCAATTGCCCCCGTTCTCGTAGGAACTGCGCTCTTTCGTCGCACGCACCTTCCCTTTAATTGGCTAAATGCCATTCTCGCCCTTGCAGTAAGCCTCCTACTTCAAATCGCGGTCAACTATGCAAACGATTACTCCGATGGAGTTCGTGGAACTGATGAAGTGCGAGTCGGCCCGATGCGACTTGTTGCAACCGGTGCCGCTTCCGCGGCTGCAGTAAAGCGAGCAGCGTTTCTCACCTTTGGACTTGCAGCACTTGCGGGCCTCTTACTCGCTTCCCGCACAAGCTATTGGCTCTGTGTAATTGGTGCGATTGCAATCGTTGCCGCATGGGGTTACACCGGCACCGCAAAGCCATATGGATATATGGGCTTTGGCGAACTTTCAGTTTTTATTTTCTTTGGCGTTGTTGCGACTATGGGTTCCTACTTCGCTCAGAGCAAAGAGCTTTCAGCTAAATCTTTTCTTATTTCACTTCCCATGGGTGCGCTCTCCTGCGCCATTCTCTCCATTAATAATCTGCGCGATCGTCCGAAAGATGAATTAGTGGGCAAGAAGACCCTTGCAGTTCGTTTGGGCGAGCAGCGAGCTCGTACCCTTTTCGCCGGGCTTTTAGCCCTGGCTCACCTCACAAGTGCAATAGCCGCTCTCTTCGCACCTTGGGCGCTAATTACTCTCGCCTTACTTCCACTTTCCATTGGAATCTCACGCCAAGTACTCAAAGGTTTGGCGGGACGCGATTTAATTCCGCTGCTTGGAAAGACTGGGCGCTTACAGATGCTCTTTGCCTTTACTTTGAGCCTCGCATTTATCCTCTAAAGTAAGCACATGCGCTTTCTTCCGATTGTTCTACTTATTGGCTTCAACCTTTACGCGCTCTTTGACTGCGCAAGAACACCTCAGGAGCAAGTACGTCGCCTGCCAAAGTGGGCCTGGATGCTCATCATTATTCTCTTTGAAACTTTTGGTTCACTTCTCTATATCTTCTTAGGCCGTCCAAAGAATCAGGGCTCCGGACCCAAGCGTGGCCAACGTCGCCCAATTGCGCCGGATGATGATCCAGATTTCTTGCGTAACCTCTAGTTTTATAAACCAGAGTAAGTGTGGCGACCAGTTCCCCAAATATTTATATAGACGTAGTTAAAGAGGAATGTAGAACCGGCAAAGAGGCAGAGCCAGGCTGCTCTACGCCCACGCCATCCAGCTGTTACGCGCGCATGTAGATATGCGGCATACGCAACCCAGGTAATAAAAGCCCAAGTCTCTTTTGGATCCCAACTCCAGTAATGACCCCATGCAGATTCAGCCCAGATTGCGCCAGCGATAACCGCGAAGGTCCAGAGTGGAAATACAAAGGCGACGAGGCGATACGAAAGTTGATCTAAGACCTCAAGTGAAGGCAAGCGCTCTGCCCACGCTTTGCGTGGACCTTTTCGCTCCATTGCATCGAGGTATAAATAAGTGGCTGCAACACAGTTTGCGAGTAAGAAGACTCCGCCAGACATAATTGCGGCCGAGACGTGGATAGCGAGCCAAGTAGATTTAAGTGCAGGAACAAGCGGTGCACTTGGGCGATACAAAACGGTGATGGCAGTTCCTAATGTAAGTAGGACTGCAATGACTACTGGAAGTCCGAGCCAGCGAATTTTAAATTTCCAAAGTCCAAAGAGATAAGCAGTTGAGAATGCGAGCGCGCCGGTAATCGAGAATTCGTACATATTTCCCCAAGGCACACGATGCGCGGAAACTCCACGGATGATAACGCCAGCGAAGAGCAATAAAGTTCCGAGAATCATCATGGCGGTGCCGATGCGACCGCTGCGATCGGTGCGGGAGAAATCGAACTCAGTCTTGGTATCTACATTTCGGACCGAGAAGGCGACCTCAATTGCGTGAGCGAAGAATGCAATTGTGTATACAGCCATAGCTGAATAAACCAAGTAATTAGAGAGATAGGCATAATTCGTCGAACTCATTTGGTGCTCTCCCTTTCAAGTTCTGCAACAAGTGCAGTGATCTCATCTTCCAACCCAAGCAGCGCGTTCTTGGCAAGCCCGGCAACTTCAACTCCATCTTCAATCTTTACCCAGATTCGACGCTGACGAGTAAAGAGTGAAGCAAGTAAGCCAAGGATTGCGAGTACTGCGCCAAGCAATGCGTACATCTTGCCCGGGTCATCAACTATTTGCAGATTCACCCAAGGCTTCCAGCCGTCAAATGTGATGGAACCCTCACCGAAGTTAAAGCTCTCGCCCAGCGCCAATTGCTTGAGACCAATTTTGACCATCTTGCTCGTGTTGAGGCGATAGACCGATTGTGGGGCGCCGGTATCAAGTCCAAGGCTTCCCTTCCAGGCTGAGAGGAGAAGCCTTGGATCTAAAACATTTGGATAGGCCGAGAATGCACCGCGGGTTGAACTTCGACTATAAGTCGGAACAAATGAACCGATGAAACCAATTTGTGGATTCATATCGGGAAGTTTGATGGCACCCGTCGAAGTTAAATTGGCATCTTGTGGCAAGAAAATAACTGGACCCTGGAAGGTTATTTTTCCGCTTTTATCGCGAACGGTGACAATTGGTGAATATCCATTTGCTTGCAAATAAACCTTTGTGCTCTTAAATGTCAACGGCTTATTTACTTTAATAATATGCGTCACGGGTTTACTTCCCACCGGATTAGCAACGCTCACCGTCAAGGTGTAATCCTGTGGTGCGCTAGTTGTTAAATCATATTTCGCCTGAAAATTAGTTGGAGTCAAGGCGAAGGGAATTAGTCCGCCCTCTTTTTGATACTTACCAAAAGTGAGATTGTCATACGAGGTGGGGGCATTGATAAAGCGTTCGTCGAGATTAACGATTGCTTCACCCTTCATTCCAAGAAGGGATCCCATAGCAACTGCAACAAGAATCAAAATTAGTGAGAGGTGGAAGAGTAAATTTCCGCTCTCGCGTAGATAGCCCTTCTCGGCAGAGATGGAATTTGAATCTTTTCTGATTCTAAAGTGGTGCTTCTTCAACCACTTCTCGGCCACATCCAACGCCTCGGATTTATCGGTAGCAACCGTGCGATAGCCACTCATCTTGTTGAGGAATTTTGGCGTAAGCGGCGGCTTAGCTCCGACTGCCTTTAAATGTTCGATAGTTCTTGGAAGTACGCATCCAATGAGAGAGATAAAAAGAAGGAGATAAATTGCACTGTACCAAGGTGAGCTAAAGACATCGAAAAGTTTGAATCGATCCATCCACTTTGCCAGAGTTGGGTCAGAGGTAAAGAGCGCTTCTACCTTCATTGGATTCTGTGAGCGCTGTGGGAAGAGCGAGCCAGGAATAGAAGCAACGCCAAGGAGCAGCAAAAGAAGAAGAGCAGTGCGCATGCTCGTGAGTTGGCGCCACATCCAACGCAACGATCCGGCTAATTCGAGTTCTGGTGCTTTTTCCATTTAGACCACCGGGGCAAAGCCTGAGATGAGAGCGCGAATTGAATTTACGACATGTTGCCAAAGTCCAGAGACTTGAAGGACTCCGATCAGAATTAAAAATATTCCGCCAAATCGAGTGAGGTGATTTCCATTCTTAGAAAGGAAGCGGCGAAGTTTGGTGGATTGATCGAAGAAGATTCCGACCAATATAAATGGCAGACCAAGACCAATGCAGTAAACGAAACTCAATAACGCGCCACGCATTGCACTCGAACTCTCAATAGAGAGAGCTTGAACTGCACCAAGTGTTGGGCCAATGCAGGGGGTCCATCCAATGCCGAAGAGAAAGCCAAGTACCGGAGCTCCGAATAGGCCCGCTTTGATTTTCCACTGTGGTTTAAATGAACGATAGAACTTCTGATTAAAAAGAAATATTGCACCCATTCCAATAGTTAGCAACCCGAGCACAATCGAGATTGCCCGACTGTGAACGCTAATGGAGGAACCAAGCGATCCAAAGAGGGCTCCGTATGAGATAAATAGAACTGAGAATCCAAGAACAAATAGCGCAGAACCAATTGCGGTTCGACCTTTGCTTCGCACTTCTGTCATTCCGGCCGCATATCCAAGATATCCAGGCACGAGCGGTAGTACGCAAGGAGAGAAGAAGGAGATGAGACCGGCGATGAGTGCGACCAACATGGCGAGCAATAAATTGCCATCCAAGACTTGATGCGTGAAAAAATTATGCATTTATCGCCGAACCTGAAACCTTATGTAATAAATCTTTCAGGAGAGCAACCGAAGTGGCTCCACTTATTCGAGCAGCAACTCGACCTTGGGCATCAATAATTAAAGTGGTAGGTATCGCATTAGGAATTAAAGTTCCGCGAAATGAAGTGAGGATGGAATCATCGACGAGGGTTGGATAACTCAATCCAAAGCGGGAGGCGAAACTCTGTGCCGCGGAAATATTGTCACGAGTAAGAATTCCTACAAATTGAATATTTGGATTTTTGATTGAGAAATCTTGAAAGATTGGAGCTTCGGCGCGACAAGGCGAGCACCATGAGGCCCAAACATTAATGACCGCAATTCGCTTCTTATCGACGGTGAAAGTGGTGCCAGATAAAGTCTTTCCAGATACAGATGGAGCTGGCTTGCGATCTGCGGGCTTGATAAAGACTGCGGTTCCATCACCAGAGACAAAGGCGCTCTCGCTAGATTTTGAGATTCCGCCGCTGCTGCAAGCAGTCAAAGTAAGAGCTGACGCGAGCGCAGCAATGATGGCGATAGTTTTCTTCATCTTATTTCTTCGGAAGCAAATGCTTGGCTGGCTCGGAATATGTAACGCCTTCAATCGCACCATCATCATCTAGATGAAAGCTAGTGACTGAGGCAAGTGTGCATTCGCGCTTGCGCGGATCATGAAGTAATCGACGTCCCTCAACTGCAGAGCGTAGAATCCAAATTGGCAATTGGTGAGAGACAATAAATGCATCTTTACCGGCTGCGGCATCACGAGCGGCAAATACACCCTTTAACATCCGAGCAATCTGCTCTTCATATGGTTCGCCCCAAGATGGACGTGCTGGGTTCCAGAGATAGCGCCACATCTTTGGATGTTTAAGCACACCGCTTCCGAGTTCGAATTTCTTGCCTTCAAAGATATTTGCCGCCTCGATGAGGTTGGGATCTGTGGTGATCGAAAGATTATGCAATTGCGCGAGCGGTGCTGCGGTCTCTTGGGCGCGCTGTAGTGGCGAAGCATGTATCGCAGCTATCGGAAGACTTGTACTCCATTGCGCAACCGCTTTTGCCATCTCTTGGCCACGCTCAGAGAGTCGCCATCCTGGTTGGCGACCGTAAAGGATTTTTTCAGGGTTTTCTACCTCACCATGACGCAAGACGTGAACGGTAGAAGCCATAACCCAAGCATATCTGCGCTTAGGAACTAGGGTTATCCCATGACAGCTGCCTCCAAGCAGGTCGCCTTCTTCGATCTCGACAACACGATATTGCGAGGCTCTTCGCTCTATTTTCTTGGCCGAGGCATGTATCGAAGGGGCTACTTCAGCAAGCACGATATTGCTAACTTCATGTTGGCCAATATGCGCTTTCGTCTGCGCGGTGAAGAGGGCGTCGAGCTCGACAAATTCCAAGGTGCTGCTCAGGCATTTATCGCAGGTCACAAAGTTGATGAACTTCAAGATCTGGCCTCCGAGGTGTACAACAGATATGTATCGCCATCGCTATGGCAAGGCACGATTGCAATTGCAAATGATCACCTTGCTCAGGGCGTTGAAGTGTGGCTCGTCACTGCTACTCCAACAGAGTTTGCTTGCTATGTAGCCGAACGATTGGGCTTCACTGGAGCGCTTGGTACTCAAGCCGAGAAGAAAGATGGCATTTACACCGGTAAGTTAATTGGCAAGGTTTTGCATGGGAAAGAGAAGGCGATTGCGGTTCGAGAACTCGCAACCAAAAATGGCTATGACTTGGCAAACTCTTTTGCTTATTCCGATAGCCACCACGATATTCCGCTGCTAGAGGCGGTGGGCAATCCACGTGCAATCAACCCAGATACGCTCCTGCAACTGCGCGCCCACAAGAGCCACTGGCCCATTCATGACTACCGCAAAGCTCGGAAGGTAAAAGCTTTCTTTGGTCCGATTGCTGCCCGTGGCCTCGCACTTGCCGCAGCAATTGCGCCTAGAAAGCGTGGTCGCAGCTCCTAAGAAAACCTCGGTAAAGTAGGCCAGTTATGTCAACGACCTCCTTTGCCGATGAGCTTCGCGCGCGAAGTGATGCCGCGATTCAACAACTCTTTGAATTGCGCCCAGATTTAGTCACGCCGCTGCCCTCAGACTTTTCCGCACTTGCCGCTAGAGCTAACTCAACTCCAAGTTTGATTCGTGCGCTAGAGAACCTCAACAAATGGCAGATTGATCTGATTACTGCAATGTGCGTCCTAAACGAACCTTTTGCAAAATCAGAAATTTTAACAATCACAGATAAGAGTGCAGCCGAGGAATTAGATGCGCTACTTTCACGCGGGTTGATTTATGAAGATGGAAAGAAATTTCGCATCGTGGGAAATCTTAGAAATCTAATTGGAGATGAACCTGCGGGTCTCGGGCCACGCCTACCTGCAAATTTAACCGTTGATTATTCTTTACTCGCAACAGCTCCAGAAGGAGCGATGGTAATTCTCGAACGTTTAATGTGGGGTCCACCCCGAGGTGAAATTGGTAATCTCAAGAAGCCGACTCCGGCAATCGCTTGGCTGCTCGAACGCCATTTCCTTTTAGCAATGGATTCAAAGACTGTTGTACTGCCGCGCGAAGTAGCAATTCATTTACGTGGTGGAATAGTCATTCGAGAGGTAAACGGAAGCGCGCCAGAACTAACAGGTACCGCCCGCAAAGAGCGAGAGATTGATCGCGCCGCAATCGCAAATGTCTCCACCTTCCTACGTTGGTGCGAAGAACTTGCTCACAACTGGTCAGATGAGCCACCAACCGCACTTCGCTCCGGTGGCCTCGGTGTACGAGATTTGAAACGCACCGCCGAACATCTTGGAGTTGATGAAAATTGCGCAGCCTTTGTCGCCGAACTTCTCTTCATCTCCGGTTTAATTGTCATAGATACCGATGATCAAATATTGCCCACCACCAACTTTGACATCTGGTTAACCCGAGAACTCGAAGAGCGTTGGCATGGATTAGTTTCGCTTTGGATTGAAACCTCGCGAGTCAGTGGCCTAATCGGAAAAGTGGAGAGTAAGAACGTTGCGCCCCTCGGACCCGAACTCGATCGCGCCGGGGTTCCTGCGCTACGTCGAAGCGTCTTAAAAATTCTGCAATCACATCCAGAACTAGATCCTGATAAGAACTCTTTTGCCAGCGTTATTAAATGGATCTCTCCACAACGCTTCAATCAAGATTACGTGGAATGGACGCTGCGCGAAGCAGAATGGCTCGGTATAACCGGTCAAGGCGCAATCTCCTCCTTTGGCAACTCACTTCTCAATGGCGCTGAAGAGTTGGGATTACAAGCTGCGCTACCAAAGCCAGTCGATCACATTTTGATTCAAGCAGATAACAGCGCAGTCGCTCCTGGCCCATTAACCATCGAAATCTCAAACATGATTGGCACGATTGCCGATATCGAAAGTCGCGGTGGTGCAACTGTGTATCGCTTCAGCGAGGCCTCCATTCGCCGCGGCCTGGATCACGGTCAAACCGGTGAAGCAATTAAGGAATTCCTTAAGAAAACTTCTAAGACACCAATCCCACAACCGCTGGAGTATTTGATTGCCGATGTGGCAAAGCGCCACGGAAAGCTGCGTATTGGTTCTTCAAATACCTACCTGCGATGTGAAGATGAGGGCTTAATTGCGCAAATACTCCATGACACTTCACTTGATCATCTGCGCATGCGCAAGCTCGCGCCACAAGTTTTAATTACCGATGTTGATCTTCATGAAGCCATCACAGCTCTTCGAGAAGCTGGATACATGCCGGCCTCTGAGAACAGCACCGGCATTTTAATTTCTGCTCCTACAGTTCGAAGGGCGAAATCCAGACCAAAGCCACCGCGAATTTTGAGTGAGATTGGAACACCGACGCAGACTGTTCTTACTTCTGCGGTCCGCGCACTTCGAGCAGGTGAACGCGCGACCTCTCATAAGCCACGCGATGTTCCACGCACAACTGCCAACCAAACGCTCGAGCTGCTCCATCAATTCATTGAAGATCAGACGACCTTAACCATCGGATATGCAGATACAAATGGTGGAGTCTCCAACCGCGTCATTGACCCAATCTCCATCTCTCTGGGCACGCTATTGGCGAAAGACCACACAACAGGTGAAGTTCAGACCTTTAGAATTCCAAGAATTACCGGCGTAAGCGCTGCCGAATGAGGGAGAATTTAGCCATGACTTTTGCGGCAGATCTCAAATCCCTCGTCGAGTGCCAATCTCCTACCGAGGACCTGCAAGCCTGCACAAAGGTGGTCGAACTTGCCGCAGATATTTCAGAGCGCGTATTAGGTAAGCGAGCAGAAGTACTCGATGAAAATGGCCGACCAATATTTTGGTGGGGTGCAAAGAGCCCAGAAATTATTCTGCTGGCACATTTAGATACGGTCTGGCCGCACGGCTCCTTCACTCCGGTTTGGAGCGTGGAAGGCGATGTGGTTCGCGGTCCAGGTACTTTCGATATGAAGGCCGGATTCTTACAGGCCATGTATGCACTCGCAGAAGTAGATTCCAAGAGTTCAATTGCGCTTATCGCAACCACCGATGAAGAAGTTGGTAGCCAAACTTCCCGAGCGTTGATTGAGCGGCTTGCTCGCTCTGCCAAAGCAGTACTTGTACTTGAGGCTTCGCTTAATGGCAAGGTAAAAACTGGTCGCAAAGGCACAGCCATGTATCGCATTTCGATTCATGGCCGCGCTTCACATGCTGGTTTAGAACCAGAAAAGGGAATCAACGCCACTACCGAGATTGCACTTATTGTCGCCCAAGTCTTAGCACTTCAAGATTCCGCGCAAGGCACGACCGTCGTACCCACCACCATGCGCTCAGGTACTACGACAAATACTGTTCCCGCTCTCGCCACTTTAGATTTAGATATTCGTTCATATGCAAAGAGCGAACTAGAGCGCGTTGATGCCGCGGTGCGAGCACTAAAGACATCACATCCAGAAGCAAAAATAGAGATTGATGGCAAGATCAACCGTCCACCGCTTGAACCAACTTCAACGATGGCGCTCTATGAAAAGCTAGAGCAGGTCGCAAAGGAACTTGGGATGGCGCCGATTGGACATGCCTCGGTTGGTGGCGCGAGCGATGGTAATTTTGCAGCAGCCGCTGGTGCACCAACTCTGGATGGCCTAGGCGCTGTTGGCGATGGCGCGCATGCTCCCCACGAACACATACTTCTATCTACGGTTCCAAATCGGATCGCACTACTAACTGGCTTGTTAAAGGAATTAACCCGTGAGTGATGGTCCACTAATTGTTCAAAGCGATAAAACACTTCTCCTCGATGTAGATCACTTACTCTCCGACGAATGTCGGCGCGCAATTGCCTCCTTTGCTGAACTCGAAAAATCTCCAGAACATATTCATACCTATCGCCTCACTCCCCTTGGTCTCTGGAACGCGCGCGCAGCCGGACAAGATGCCGAAACGGTGATTGATGTACTGCTCAAGTACTCCAGATATGCCGTTCCTCATGCGCTGCTGGTTGATATCGCCGACACCATGTCTCGTTATGGACGCCTCCGCCTTGAGGCGCATCCAGTCCACGGACTAGTACTTGTCTCCAATGACCCAGCCGTTCTCAAAGAGGTTACTCGTGGCAAGAAGGTCGCACCTATGTTGGGTCTCCAACTAGATGAAGAGACGATCGTCGTTCATCCTGGCCAACGTGGCTTTCTCAAGCAGGCGCTTCTCAAATTGGGTTGGCCGGCTGAAGATTTTGCTGGTTATGTAGATGGCGAACATCACGAGATTGATTTAGTTCAAGAGGGTTGGCAGATTCGCAAATATCAGGAGCTTGCCGCTGAAGGATTCTGGCACGGTGGATCTGGTGTTGTTGTACTTCCTTGCGGAGCTGGAAAGACAATTGTTGGCGCAGCCGCCATGGCTCACGCTAAAGCCACCACTCTAATCTTGGTCACTAACACGGTTGCGGCCCGGCAATGGCGCGATGAACTTCTCAAGCGCACCACTTTGCATGAAGATGAGATTGGTGAATATTCCGGAGCGAAGAAAGAGATTCGTCCTGTCACAATCGCTACCTACCAAGTGATGACAACAAAGAAGCAAGGAATTTATGCACATTTAGATCTCTTTGATGCCATTGACTGGGGTTTAATTATTTACGATGAGGTTCACCTCCTTCCTGCGCCGATCTTTAGATTTACTGCAGATATTCAATCGCGCCGTCGTCTTGGATTAACTGCAACTTTAGTTCGGGAAGATGGAATGGAAGGCGAGGTCTTCTCGCTCATTGGTCCAAAACGATTTGATGTTCCATGGCGTGAGATAGAAGCCCAGGGATATATTGCACCTGCAGATTGCGTTGAAGTTCGAGTGACTCTAACCGATGCCGAACGTCTGGCATATGCCACAGCAGAACCGGAAGAGCGCTATCGCTTCTGTGCCACCACCCAAACGAAATTACGAGTCGCAGTAGAACTCGCGAATAAACACGATGGCGAACAAGTACTTGTCATCGGCCAATACCTAGATCAACTTGATGCAATTGGTGAGGCACTTGGTGCGCCAGTGATAAAGGGCGACACTCCCGTTAAAGAGCGTGAGCGTTTATTTGGTTTGTATCGCACGGGTGAGATCACCTGTCTCGTTGTCTCTAAAGTTGCCAACTTCTCGATTGATTTACCGGAAGCAACAATTGCTATCCAAGTCTCTGGCACCTTTGGCTCTCGCCAAGAAGAAGCCCAACGTCTCGGCCGCGTGCTTCGCCCAAAGTCAGATGGACGCGGAGCTCGTTTTTATTCAGTAGTTGCGCGCGATACCGTCGATCAGGATTTTGCTCAGAATCGCCAACGATTCCTGGCCGAGCAGGGTTATGCCTACCGAATTATTGATGCAGACGAGATATTGAATTCCTAAATCTCGCCGGATCCACTCTAAAGAAGTCATGCATTGCGCCATTTATTAATATGACAGGAACTTGCTCGCCATATTGACGCTCCAGCTCCAAATCGCCATCAATCAACTTCTTCTCCAGTGAAAATTCCATTTCGCCCTGCAGCTCTTCAAGCGTCGCAAACGCCACATCACAGAGGTGGCAGGTGCTGCGGGAAAAGATGGTGACGATGGGCTTCATGGCAGCAATCCTCTCAGACTGCTAAGTTTTCGGTATGCGCGCCAGATATTTCCCCCTCGTTGCAGCGCTGGTGGCGACCCTTCTGACGGGGCAAGCGCCTACCGCCCAGGCTTTAACGGTTCATGAGATACCTGCTGGCTGGGCATACACATATGCCGGCGCAAAAACTCCCGGCGCATCCATCACTGCCGAGACCAAGAGCGCTCATGCAGATAAGACCAGTTCTTTTATTGTCAATTTCAATACCGTTCCGCTTCAATATCAACCAGCCGTTCAAGCAGCGGTTGATATCTGGTCGGCAAATTTTTCATCCACCGTTCCAATTCATGTCGACGCAACATTTGGTCGCCAATCTTCGCTTGCAGTTCTCGCCTCCTCTTCGCCAGTGAATTTCTTTCAAGGATTTACGGGAGCCCCTGATAGTGATTTGTATTATTCCTCCGCGATGGCAAATGCTCTAGCTGGCAAAGACCTCGATCCGGCAAACCCAGAGATTACAATTCGAATCAACAGCACCATCGGCTCAAACCTTTACTTAGGGACTGATGGAAATTGTCCAAGTGGTTTATATGACCTGGAATCCATCATCATCCATGAATTAGCCCATGGCTTAGGTTTTATATCTAATGATTTAATTGCATACGGATATGGAAGTATTCAGCAACCCACTCCTTATGATGCCTACGCTCAATTGCCGGATGGTTCAAGGTTGAGTGACTTGCCATCGCCATCAGTCGAGTTAGCCGATGCCCTAACAAATAAACTCATTTGGTCTGGTAAACAAGCAATAGCTGTCAATAATGGAATTAACCCAATTTTGTATACACCCAATATCTATTCATCCGGTTCGTCTATTAGCCACCTTGATGAAAATCAATTTCCCAAAGGCGATCCCAATGCAGTGATGACACCAACTCTCTCACCTGGAGAGGTCTTCCGTTCTCCTGGACCACTTGTTATCGCCATGTTTAAAGATATGTTCCTCGCTCCCCCACCAGGTGTACCAGTTGGAACTCCGAAAGTCCCGCGCAATCAGGCTGCCTTGGTGGGAGATAAATCAGCAATCGTCGTTTTTGATAAACCAACGAATTATCGAACAGCACAAGTTAGTTCCTTTGAAGTGAAAGTGATGCCAGGAAACCTAACAAGAACAGTAAAGAAGAGCCCTGCAATCATTACCGGGCTTAAAAACGGCGTCGCATACTCATTCTCTATAACCGCAAAGAACGCTCTTGGAACATCCGACCCAGTGACGACAAATGCTGTCATTCCACAAGCGGCATGGAGTTCTACTGTCCTAGATGCCAAGGCCGATGGAAAGAATTTGGCCACAACAACTTTTAATGGCAAGCCAATGATTATCTATAGCGACTCTAAGAATGGCGATATTAAATCTCTCACCTACTCCGCTGGGAAGTGGAGCACATCCGTGATTGATGGAAATGCAACAACGGGTGGAAAAACCGCTGATGATGTATCAGGTGAGATTTCCGTCTGTGTAGGAACGATAAACAAGGTCTCAACTTTAAATATCTTCTATGCCGACCTAACAAAGAAGTGGCTTCGCTCTGCCTCATTCGATGGCAAACGTTGGAGTTATTCGATAGTAGATGGAAATGGTCCAAAGATTCAGCCCTATTCCGAGAAGGTTCGGGTTCGTACCGGCTCTGACGTAAGTGGTTCCAATGCTTGCGCAGTAACTCCTTCCGGAGTTCAAGTTTTCTATCGTGATGAGAGCCAAGGAATTCTGCTCGGCGCTGTAAGGGATGGAACCAGCTGGCGATACGAACTCATCGATGGCGACCGAAACACAGATAATCGAACGACCGGCGATGTGGGCTTCCATCTCAAGGCGATGTCGGTCGGTGCACGTGCTTACCTTCTCTATGACTCTGTTCTTTCAGTAAATACCGATAAGCAACCACTTCGCGGTGAAGTTCGCATCGCTTATCGAGATTCTGCCTATCCGGAGGATTGGCAATATCAAACGTTGGATACCAGCGGATTTGGAATTGCCGTAGCTGGCTTTGATGTCGCGTTATATAACTCGGGAAAGAGTCAGAGCGCTACCTGGCTTGCCTCCACCATTCTTCCAACACAAGCGGATCAAATTCGCTGGTTAGATCTCAAGAATTTGGGTACTTCGACCACGCCTACTTCGCTATCCA
Organism: uncultured Actinomycetes bacterium; assembly: GCA_903838035.1. GTDB lineage: Bacteria > Actinomycetota > Actinomycetes > Nanopelagicales > Nanopelagicaceae > AAA044-D11. Next base: position 13,660 of record CAILWW010000037.1, read on the forward strand.
CACCTTCTTATGGAATTCCGCAAGCGCCGATAGCCCTTGATAACAAAGGCACCCTCTTTAGTTGCCAATCAAGGCTGTGTGCTGAAAATAGCGCTGACCAAACCATCTCACTTGTGTCTGGAGCGCCTGTTGCAGATGGAACAAATTCAGCGTGGATAACTCTAGGAAGCGTGAGATACGCCGTCATCAGCTCTGCTGGAAAGCTGACTCTCTATAAGGCAGCTTAAATAACTGGAAATAGGTAGATCGCGTAATTTGTAGATTGATCTGCAACCACAATTAGACCCATACCGCTCTGATAGAGAACATAATTCATTGTTCCTTTAAGCGAATATGCAGCTTTAAGAGTAGGTATTTTCGCATATTGAAGTACTACCGGAATAGAACTCTTAGGTTTCCAACTTGGAACGCCAACGATAGTTGTACTTGAGATAAATGACTTAAATGTCGCACTTCCTGCCGGAGTCACAGTAATAGCTACTGGATTAATTTTCTTCTCGGTCATACTTACAAAATTACTAAATTCGCCAACGGTTGAGATAGAAACTGTAAAAGATGTTCCGTCGGCTAAGGCGCCACTTGCAGTTAGTCCGGAGGCGTTCGAAATTAAGTTATGCGGATAAATTCCCTGCGCAGATTGATAGGTATATGTAGCAAGAAGTGTGCCCGCAGATGAGACTTTCCAGAGCGTTAAAAGTTTTGGAGTGGAGTCAGCCACTGTGGTCGTATCAACAACCACGCCATCGGGATTGAGAAGTGGTGGGGTCGCAGTCGGTGGAATTACATTGGGCAGTTGAGCGCTAGCGCCAATCACCCAATAATTTCCGAGCAGGTCCCGAGTAACTCCAGATGCAAAATCATCAGCCGCGGTACCTAGGCGAAGGCTCCAACTGACTTTTCCCTTTCCGTCATAGGCAGTAAGAAAGCCATCAGTTCCGCCGAGCGCGGTACCGGATTCAACTACTCCTGTAACCACTATCGCGTTAGGACCAGATGTAGCGCCAAGAATTTGATCTTGGATACTTCCCGAGAGTGTGGTGGTTATCAGCGGTTTAGCAGCCACAACGGTGATTGCTTTATTCACGACTTTCTTTACTGCCGCCTGACTTGGAGAGATTGAGATCGCAATAAGAGCGACCGCAAATATCGCTCTTAATTTCACGCTAATTCCTGCGAGCGATCACGAGCTGCGGTCATCGCTTTCAAAACTATCCCATTGAGTTCAGAGTCTGCAAATACCTTTAGCGCAGCAGCAGTAGTTCCATTTGGACTTGTCACGTTCTCGCGCAAAGTGGTCGCTGATTTTCCACTCTCAAGCAGCATTCCGGCCGCGCCGTAAATAGTTTGATTTGCCAATTTAGTCGCAACCTCTGCGCTCAATCCAAGTTGGGTACCTGCTGCAACCATCGCCTCCACCATGGCGAAGAAATAAGCTGGCCCTGATCCGCTCAACGCGGTTACAGCATCTTGCAAATTTTCTGGTACTTCCACAACTTCACCGCAAGCAGTTAAGAACGTGTGAACAAAATCGAGCTGGTCCTTGGTTGCAAATTTACCAGCCGAGATTGCCGCCATTCCTTTGCCGATCAACGCCGGCGTATTAGGCATAACGCGAATGACGCAAGGCGAACCGGTTAGACGCTCTTCGATAAAGCTGGTGGTTTTTCCGGCTGCGAAGCTGACTAATAAGGTTTCTGATTTAATTGAAGTGGCTATCTCTGAAATAAGCGGTTCCAGATCTTGTGGCTTAGTCACCAAGAGAATGACGGTGCAATCTAGAGCTATCTCCAGATTGCTCTTTCGGGTGGCGCCATACTTAGCTGAAATTTCAGCGGCTCGTTCATCGCGTTTCTCGGAGAAGCAGATATTGCTGGCCGGCACTCCGGCTTGAATTAGACCAGCCAAGAGGGCCTCGCCCATATTTCCAACACCGATAACTCCGGTGCAAGTACTTTCAAGTGAGAGGCTCATGTCGCAAGCGTACTAATACTCATTTAGCTGATGTGCGATATTGGCCGATAAGCCCTAGGCTCTCCGACTATGCCTGAGGTAAAAGCTAACTTTGCACGAGATTGGGTTGAGTTTGTAGACCCTGCCAACCCGGAAGAGCTCTATAAGTGTGACCTCACTTGGCTCACCTCTTACTGGACCTGCATCTATGGTGCTGGATGTTGTGGAATTGATGAAGATAAACCAGATGCCGGTTGCTGCTCGGATGGCGCTTACTACTCAGATCAAGATGATGAAGATCGCACGCTAAAAATTGCCGAACGCTTAACGCCGGATATGTGGCAGTATTTTGATGAAGCCCAACCGAAGAAAGAGCGCGGCGCGATGCGCATCTCCGAAGTTGGTTTGGATGGAGATCGCAAGACGCGCAAGATCGATGATTCATGCATCTTCCTCAATCGCAAAAATTTTGAACGTCCGGGGTATACCGGCACCTTTGGCTGCGTCCTTCACCATCTCGCAGAGAAGGAGGGCGTTCACTTCGTTGAGACCAAGCCGGATGTCTGCTGGCAACTTCCAATTCGCCGAAGTTTTGAAACTCGCGAAATGGGAGATCAAGAAATTACCGTCAATGTCATCGGTGAATACGAGCGCCTTGCTTGGGGAGATGGCGGCGCCGAATTTAACTGGTACTGCACCTCAAATACCGAAGCGCACGTTGGTCGCGAACCCGTCTATAAATCCAATAAGGCAGAACTTGTCGCACTTATGGGGCAAGCTGCATATGATGAATTAGTCATCCATTGCGATAATCGCATGGAGGCAATTTCGCTTTTGAAGCGAGAAGAGAACAAGCGCAATCTGCCGCTCTTTGTGATTCATCCAGCCACTGTCGCCGCCGGTAAGTAATCTAGGCCCATGGCCAAAGCTCCCGCTGCACCAAAGGACCCCTTCCGCTGCGCCGAATGTGGTTGGACTACCGGTAAATGGGTTGGTCGTTGCGGTGAATGCCAAGCTTGGGGCACAGTTGAGGAAGTCGCAGCGCCCAAAAAACTCTCACTTGTCGCGGGTCACGTCACCAGCGCCGCCCAACCAATCGGAGATGTAAGTCTAGAAAGTGCAAAGGCACGCACCTCTGGTGTATCTGAGTTAGATCGCGTACTCGGCGGAGGTCTGGTTCCAGGCGCTGCGATCTTGCTCGCCGGAGAACCCGGTGTTGGAAAATCTACTCTGCTTTTAAGCGTCACTGCCGAAAGCGCACGTGCCGGAATTACCTCGCTCTACATCAGCGGTGAAGAATCAGCTTCACAAGTTCGACTTCGCGCAGAACGCTTAAATGCAATCGATCCTAATCTCTGGCTTGCCTCGGAAAATGAACTCGGCGCGGTTATCGCCCATATTGACGCGGTTAAACCACAACTATTAATTGTTGACTCGATTCAAACGATTGCAAGTGCTGCCGTTGATGGTGCGCCTGGTGGCGTCACACAAGTTCGCGAAATTGCAGCCGCGCTCATTCGCGTTGCAAAAGAGCGGAACATAACTTTAATCCTCGTCGGCCATGTCACTAAGGATGGTTCGATTGCTGGACCACGTTTGCTCGAACACTTGGTTGATGTCGTACTCAACTTTGAAGGCGAACGTCACTCCAGACTTCGCCTGATTCGGGCAATTAAGAATCGCTTTGGCGCTTCCGATGAAGTTGGCTGCTTTGATATGAATGAATCAGGAATCACCAGCCTGCCTGATCCAACGGGGTTATTCACCACGCGCCATACCGAACCAGTTCCCGGAACTTGCGTGACTGTGACTCTGGAAGGACGGCGCCCGTTACTTGCAGAGATTCAAGCACTTGTAAGCCTTGGAAATTCCGAAGGTCGCGATTTCGGCAACTCCCGCCGCGTCACCTCTGGCCTCGATAACCCGCGCACCGCAATGACTTTGGCCGTGCTCGAACTCCGAGCCAATATTCGCGTCTCTGGTCGCGATGTTTATGTGGCAACAGTTGGTGGCATGAAGATTGGCGAACCTGCGGCTGATTTAGCCGTCGCCCTCGCAGTTGGTTCCGCCGCTAAAGGCCTAGCTCTCCCCTCCGACCTAGTTGCTATTGGTGAAGTTGGTTTGGCCGGCGAGATTCGTAAAGTCACTGGCGCCACCCAACGAATTCAAGAAGCTGCTCGCCTTGGTTTTAAAAAGGCAATGGTTCCCGCTGGCAGCGATATCAAAGTTCCTGGAATCGAAATAATGGAAGTTGCGCGCCTTGAGCAAGCAATCGCTCGCGTCAAAATTAATTAATTGGTTCGATAAGAACAAGCGAGATCTTCCCTGGCGTAATTCCACTCCTTGGGGAGTATTTGTCTCGGAATTTATGCTGCAACAAACTCCCGTTAATCGCGTTCTGCCAATATGGGAAGAGTGGATGCGACGCTGGCCAACTCCTGGTGATCTCGCCCGCGAACCAAAGAGCGAGGTAATCAAAGCTTGGGGCCGACTTGGGTATCCGCGTCGCGCCTTGCGTCTCCATGAATCTGCAAAAGTCATTTATCAAGAACACGGTAATCAAGTTCCACGTTTTCGGGAGGAGCTGTTAGCTCTTCCGGGCGTTGGTGACTACACCGCTTCGGCTATCGCAGCCTTTGCATATGGTGAGAGCACGCTGGTGCTAGATGTAAATATCCGCCGCTTCTTTGGTCGATATTTCGAAGGTCTTCAATTCCCTTCCAATTCGCCATCCCTCGTTGAAAAGAAGCTTCGCTCCGAACTCATACCTTCGCTTCGAGGTGATACTTGGGCCGCTGCGACTATGGAATTTGGCGCGCTCATCTGTACGTCGCGCTC
>CAILWW010000038.1 GCA_903838035.1 uncultured Actinomycetes bacterium
GGGAAATCAGCCATTATTTACCGGCGAGCGTTCCACCAAAGATTTGCCAAGCAAGTGCTGATTTAGCGACCAAGCTCAAGACAATGTAAGCGCGTTCCCCGCGAAGGTAATTAGCCCACTTTCCTTTGGCCTTGTATTGCTTGAATTGTACGTAAGCAAAGCAATTGAAGAAGAGGAAGAGCGAAATGATGATGCCATAGACAAAGCCGGGAGGTGCAACACGAGGGCTGGCCTTTGGTTCGATGACATTGAAAATAATGATTAACCAAGGGATAGCTCCGGCAATGCAACCAAAGATAAAGGGGAGCCATTGTCCATCTCCGGGATTTGTGTATTTCTCCTGTAGCCAGCCAAAAAGAATCATCGAGGCATTCACTGCGAAGATGGCGATGATGGCTGCGACATCAGAAACGCCACAGAGTTGAGCGATGAGAACGATCATGATGGAGGAGCTAATGGAGTACTCAACCCAACGGAAGATATTTCTATTTTTCATCAGTGATGCGCTGTAACGATCGAAATATTTGGGAGAGGCGACGAGAAAATGGAAGAAGGCGGAGAGCGCCAAAAAGAGCGCCACAACCTTTGCCACAGGAGTATTGAGAATGAGCACTGGTGCTGCGAGTGGAGTACCAGGAGCACCCTTCATATATGTGGCGTAAATGGGAAGGGAAAAGGAGTTTGCCAACGAGAGCACGGCGCACATGGAGACTAGGTGCAGGACTCCTGCGATGATGTTGAAGCGACGAAGCGGCTTGATATCAGCTGGTGTAATTGAACTCATGGACGAAAGTTTATTCGTGCTTGCGCGCTTCGCGCACGGCAACACGGTCTAAATCCGGGTGCTCGGCGAGAAATTTACTCACGGAAGGACGGTTCCATGCGGCCAGATCACGAAGCGCCCAACCAATGGCCTTAGCAATGAAAAACTCATGTTCGCCGGAATGTTCGTGACAGTATTTCAAGAGCAGGGCGACATCGGTATCTTGCTTGCGCCCGCGCTGGTGTTGTATGGCCGCTCGATTTAGCCAGAAGTTCTCGCTCTTATTCCACTTATTCATGAGTGGAATAAGGCCGAATTTCTCAGTCAACGGAGAAACCGCCGCAGTTCCGAGACTATCGACAGTGTCCCACCACGGATTCATTGTTACTAGGTGCTCAACATGCTCGGCGAGAAATTTTCTATCAGCGCAATCTATAAAGTAGGCGATCATGTCGCAGGCGACATAGCAATATTCGCGGTGGGGAAGTGCCCACAGTGCGCGAGCAGTTCTGCCGAGTCGCTCTGAAGTTGGTTTATCTAAAGTTTTAAAGAACTTTTTACCAAGATCTCGACGCGCCGGGGTCCTCACTCCAAGAAATGGCGAAACATCTTTCATGTACGCCTGCATATCTATGGCGTCGTACTTATCTCCTAATGTGGGGAGCTCTCGCTGAAAGTAGCCAAGTACGGCGCTTTGGAAATTCACCTCTAAAATCTAGCGTGGATGGGCGGCAAACCAATCTCGAGCCATGGCCAATATCTGTGTTTCCGTCATGGCTTCCAAATTCTCATCCAGTGCATCAACGACTTTCTTGGCGATATCGGCATGATTTCGCTCTAGATATTGAACAAAGTGCAGCATCGCGCTGGACTTTCCATGCCCATGGCCGATGAGAAGTAGTTCCGAGGCGCCCGCAATTGCCTTTGCTATATTCCCAAAATAGGCAGGTTCGCCGGTGCCCTCACCTCGTCCATGACCTTCTGGATCGTTGCGGTGATGATGCTCATTGAGAGATGACGGAGCAAAGATCTTCTCGGGTGCGCTGCCCTTAGCTGTGCCGGTAGCCCAAACTCGAGCCTCTCGCTTAGTGATTGTTACAACGACGAATTTCTCGGAAATATCCATTTTCGCTCCCTAGGGTGATTGCCCATTACATTAAACCTACACAATGCGAAAATCGAGGTTTATTAGTGGGGGAGGCACTCAAAGCAGGCGTGTTTAGCGCCGTAAATCTAGAGTGAGACTGGGAGAATATGGAGATGAACTTTGAAACTTCGATTGTTAAGTCGCTCAACCATTGGGGCGCAAATCATGTTGGCCTTGTAAAGTTTGTGGCCAATGATTTCGTTTATCTCGCAATCCTCCTAGGTCTACTCACGTTTCTCTATATTGAGTGGAAGGTGGCAGTAAAGCCGCTCTTCAGTGCCTTTAATATTCGCAAAGTGATTGCCGATGGCGCCTTATGGCTCGCACTTCCTATGGTTGTAGCAGTCGTTCTCTCCGAATTACTTTCTAAGCTATTTGACCGCGCTCGTCCATTTGTGGCTCACCCAAATGAAATCAAAGCTCTATTTCCTCACGGTGCAGATGGGGGCTTTCCCTCTCACCATATGGTCTTTACTGTCGCCCTCGCTGTTTGCGTGATAGAAATGCATGATCGAGTTGGTTGGATTGTCATAGCAATGGCAGTAATTTCTGGTATCGCGCGCGTTATGGCTGGAATTCACTATCCAAGTGACATCGTTGTGGGAATTCTAATCGGCGCTGTAATTCCACCGCTTACAGCAAAGGTTTTAAATAAGTTCCGATTTAAACGACTTTAAAATTCACGAATCGGGCGCACGTTGTCGTACTGCCCTGAGGTGGAGGACCCGAGTGTGTTGTTCTTCAGGTCCTGTCCTTCGCTTGAGGCTTGAACTAAATATCGCGTGTACGCCTTATTGGTGTTTGTTACATATTCGGTCGAGCTCCAGTAGACCGAGTTAACTTTAAAGGCATCATTTCCACTGGCATTAGCTCCTGGTACTGAAATACAGGTTTGCGCAGTTGCGGTATTCGTTGATGTTTCAGCGCTTCCATTTACAAAGTTACACATGACGTTTAGTTCAAAGCGAGAGGGCAGGAACCAGTCCGAATATCCGCTGTTGGTGTAATTCATCGCCGCCTGGGCTGCATATGTACAAGAGGAGATTGGTGCACATGTGGTGCTGCCATTGGCTTGATAGATGGCTAAAGTATTTGAATAACCAGAACCTACATTGGGACTTTGGGTCGTGGTGATCGAATTTTGATTTGGTGCCCAGTTATTAAAGTATGGATCGGCGCTTAATCCGGACCAAGTATTTGGAGCCATCTCTATGTAATGACAAGTTGATGCCATAGCAGCCCCGCAAGAGTGCTCTTCACAAAGAGCGAACCGAGTAACAAAAAGGCCCCCGATTTCTCGAGGGCCTTTAGCGATACGGTGACGATATTTTAGAGATCGTAATAAAGCTCGAACTCTGCTGGATGTGGGCGCAAACGAACA
>CAILWW010000039.1 GCA_903838035.1 uncultured Actinomycetes bacterium
ATTGGTGATCTTCGCGTAGAAGATTTTCCCAAGCCAACCATCGTTAACCCCGATGATGTTCTAGTGCAGGTGAAGTACAACGGTCTCTGCGGAACCGATGCTTCAGAGTATGCAAAGAGCTCACTGATGGTTCCGTTGGTAAATCCACATCCCAACAGCAAGCATCAAGGTGCAACTGTTTTGGGTCATGAGTTCATCGGTACCGTTGTTGAGGCGGGCGCTAATGCGCAGGAGATGATCGGTAAGCGCATCGCATGTGGTGCCGGAGTTTCATGTGGTGAATGTGCAATGTGCAAAGAGGGCCGCACGAATCTATGCGCGCACTATTACACCTTGGGACTATCCACTCATGGCGGTCTCGCTGAATATGTGGTTGCACCAAAGAATATTTGCGTTCTTATTCCCGACAACGTAAGCGATGAGAGTGCCGCGCTGGCACAACCACTCGCAGTTGGAATCCATGGCGTTCGTCGCGCGCATGTAAAGAAGGGTGACAAAGTTATTCTTCTCGGCGTCGGCGCTATTGGCTCATTTGCACTTGTTGCGCTTGAGAAAATTGGTGCCCAAATAATCGCCATGGATATCGATCAAAAGCGATTGGATACCGCGAAAGAACTCGGTGCAAATCAAACTATTCTGATTCCCGCGGATATCACTCCAGATCAGATTAAGGAGCACTTCCCACAAGGGGTGGATGTAGTTCTGGAAACATCTGGTGCTCCAGGTGCTGCTGCTCGAGCACTTGCGCTAACAAAGCGGGGTGGAAATCTTCTGCTGATGGGTCTTAATAAGACGCCACAAGATTTTCCATTCGCACAGGCAGTCCTACTCGAAGTTGAGATTCATACAACGGCTGCACATGTCTGCAAGGACGATATGCCGGAAGCCCTTGAATTATTGGCTTCTGGAAAGGTGGCTAAGCTGCTTACAGATCGTACCTTCAAGTTGGAAGATGCTAAGGAAGCCTTCGAAATTCTGAGTACAGGTAAGGCGACTGGAAAGATTTTGATTCAACCATGACGACAGTTGCAATTCTAGGTACCGGCAAGATGGGCGCAGCAATGGCGCGCGAACTTGTTGCGGCTGGGCACACAGTTCATCTCTGGAATCGCAGTCAAGCGACTGCGGATGAACTAGCAGCATCTATAAATTCGCCGCTGACATGTGTCTGCGCTACTCCAGCTGAAGCAATAGCTCAATCAGATTTAGCAATCTGCACATTTACCGATGGCAAGGTCACACAGAAAGTTTTGCTGGAGGATCCGACAACTCTTGCCAACGTTAAACCTGCACTCATCATCGCCGATATGGGCACCAGTGGAGTTGAGAGCGCGAAGATTGTTGACGCCGCACTCTCCGCCAAAGAAATTGCCTTTATCGATGCTCCAGTTTCCGGCAGCGTTGCCACCATCGCCGCCCACCAACTTTTGGTCATGGCCTCTGGCGATGAGGCGGTCGTAGATCGCGCTCGTCCTATCTTCGAAGCCTTTGCGAAGAAGACTGCCTATCTTGGAAAAGCTGGTGCCGGCCAAGCCATGAAACTTGCGGTCAACCTGATCGTTCATACCCTGAGCGCGGCCGTCAGCGAATCCCTCGCCTTGGCCACCGCCAACGGGATTGAGGCCGCCGCCGCATACGACGTTCTGGAAGAGAGCGTTGTCGCCGCCCCCTTTGTTAAGTACAAGCGAGCAGCCTTCCTCGATAGTTCAGCCCCAGTTGCGATGCGAATCGACACCGTTGGCAAAGATATGGGCCTCATTAACGAGCTGGGAGCGGCCTCCGGACTCAATTTGGCAGGCGCCAAGGCGATCAGCGAGCTCTATTTGGCCGCTCAAAAGGCGGGATTTGAGGCTGCCGATATGGCCGGGCTCTTCCGCTTCATCTCAGAATCTTGATGAAATCGTTATAGAAACTCCTTGTTAACGCCTATTGCTTCTCTGTACAGTCACGGTGAACAAATGGCCCTAGCTGGCCGGCAAAGGATGTGCAATGAGTACGACTGAGATATCACGAGAGATGAAGAAGTCATCTCACGTACAAATCTCTCGCGGTATGAAGACAGTGTTGTCGGCAACCGTGGTTCTCTTCATCGCAAGTCACTTTATAGCGCCATCATCCACCAGCAAAGGTGCAGTCCTTGGAATGCTCCCATTTGCAGCGGTGCTTGCGATTATTGGCCTTGGACAAACGCTCGTTGTGCAACAAGGTGGCATCGACCTTTCTGTGGCGGGTTCGGTCTCGCTCGCAGTTGTTTTCGTTACTCGTCTTCCGCTTGAACATAATGATCGCCTTTGGCGCGCTGTAGTAGTCGCCGTCTTTGCTGCAATCGTTGCTGGAATTATCAACGGAATTCTGATTAGCCTGATCGGCATTAATGCCATCGTTGCAACGCTCGGCATGAGTTCATTGCAATATGCCGTCATCATGGCAATCTCTCAAGGAAGTCCTCGCCAAACAACACAACTCTTGTTGCACATCATGAGTAACTTAACTTTTGGAATTCCACGCGCTGTTTATTATGCAATCGCAACCACAATTGTTGTGACAGTACTTCTGAAGATGGGCGTCGGCGGTCGTCGCTTTGAAGCTGTTGGTGCAAACCCAAGAGCCGGCCGTGCAATCGGGCTCAAAGTTAAGCAGACCCAAATTTCAGCTTATGTTTTGGCACAACTTCTCTACTGCCTAGGCGGAATTGTTCTTGCCGGAATTCTTGCTCAACCAACGGCCTATCAAGGCGACAGTCTCGTTCTTCCTTCTGTGACCATCGTTGTTCTCGGAGGAACCTCACTCCTGGGTGGACGCGGATTTCCCGCAGCCACCGCGGTCGCAGCGCTCTTCCTTCAGCAACTCAATCAAATGGTGCTCGCCCTAAGCGTTCCATTTGGTGTACGCACACTTGTCACCGCAACCGCTCTCCTTGTTGGTATTGCACTTTATACAATTAAGTGGAACGTAGTTCGCGATAAATTTTCAGAGTTAACAGGAAAGAAGAAATCGAGCACCCTCGCTAACGCTTAGCGAGCTCTTGATTTCCCAATAGGTTTTCGGCAAAACTGCCGAAAAGTGTGACAAGGATGTCGCACATCTAGGAAAGGAAAACATTTGAATAAGTCCCGTGTATTCAAAGTTGCAAGTGGTCTTGGAGTCGCAGCAATGCTCCTCGCTACATCTCTAACATCAGCTGCAACAAGCTCCGCTGCCGCCAAGCCTTCCTGGTGCGGCCCTAAGAAGATCACCATGGCTCTTACCGATGGTTTCGGTGGAAACTCATGGCGTCTAGTAACAACAGCTTCAGCACAAGATGAAGTTAAGCTCTGCCCAAGCGTTTCAAAGCTCTACTACGCAGATGGACAAGGCAACGTTTCAAAGGCAATCGCAGACGTTAAAGGCTTCGTTGCCAAGGGCGTTAACGCAGTTGTCGTATTCCCAGATGCAGGTCAAGCAATGCTTCCAACACTTCGTGCAGCTTACAAAGCTGGCGTTGTAACAGTCCCTTACCGTGTTTTCCCTGGTGGAAAAGATGGCGTTGACTACACAGCATTCATTGGCACAGATTTCAAGCAAGCTGGAATCAACTGGGCTAACTGGGCACTCAAGAATCTTCCAAAGGGTGGAAACGTACTATTCCTCTCAGGTCCAGCTGGAAACAGCCAAGGTATCGATGAGGCTGCTGGCTTCTGGGCAACAATGAAGTCACACCCAGAGTTCAAGAAGATTGGTGCACAACCATTCGAAGTTACCAACTGGGATCCAGCACTTAGCCAGCAGGTTCTAACTGCAGCTATCGCAGCTAATCCAAAGATCGACTTGATCCTCTCTGACTTCGGTCCTTCATTGGTTGGTGCTCTTTCAGCAGCAGTCAAGACCGGTTGGAAGGTTCCTGCTCTTGCTGCTTCAGACGGTAACTCACTCGGTTGCTTCTGGACAGATAACAAGGCAACACAACCTGACTTCAAGTTGTACACAGTTTCAACACAAAATGACCATGCACGTCTAGCAATTGATTATGCAGTTGCAAAGGCAACAGGCGGAACACTTCCTGGCAAGGTCTACCCATCACTTGCGTTCGAAGATTCAGTATCTGGCAAGCCAAACCCTGTCCAGTGCCGCAAGGATCTATCTCCAAATATCTACCTATCTGCAAAGCTCACAGGAGCACAGCAAGTAGCACTTGGTATCAAGTAAAAACAATTACCAAGTAAAAATGAAGTAAAGAGCGCAGGTTGGTCGCGAGAAATCGTGACCAACCTGACTCTCATTTAATGGATATATCTAGATATAAATTTTTTACTCTGAAAAGGTGTGACTGTGAGCAATTCACCGCTAGTCCTAGCAAATATTTCTAAGGCATTCTCTGGCGTTCCTGCCCTTCGTGATGTCTCCCTCGAAGTTTTCGCCGGTGAAGTCCATGCTCTGCTCGGTGAAAATGGCGCAGGTAAATCCACACTGATGAATGTCGCCTCCGGAACCCTGATCCAAGATTTAGGAACTATTACCGTCGATGGCGTACAAATTGAGAAGCTCAATCCAATATTGGCGACTGGACTTGGTATTGCATTTGTTCACCAACATCCAGCAGTTCTTCCAGATCTCACAGTTGCTGAAAATATTTTGATCTCTGTTCCAAAAGAATTTCTTAAAACCCATGGCTCAGTTAATGATTCGATGCGTGCCATCCTGGATGACTTTGGATTCACAGCTGATCTAAAGGAGCGCGTCGGAACGCTCACTGTGGCGCAGAAGCATTTGCTAGAACTCGCTAAAGCATTTGCAGTAAATCCAAAGGTGCTCATTCTCGATGAACCTACAGCTCCACTCGGACAAGAGTCGGTGGATATCCTCTTTGACCGCGTCCGTAAGATCACCGAAAAAGGCACTGCGGTTATTTACATTACTCACCGCATGGCAGAGGTTCGTATCTTGGCAAAGCGCGTAACTGTTCTGCGTGATGGAAAGTGGCGCGGTACTTCGCTCGTCTCGGATATTTCCGACCAAGATCTCCTCACAATGATTGTCGGCCGCGAACTACATTCAACCTTCCCAGCCAAACACGATCTCATCGATGCTGATAAAGAGTTTCTCCATGTCGAAAATCTGACCTCAGAAGAGTTTTATGACATTTCATTAACTGCTCGCCGTGGCGAGATTGTCGGTATTGCAGGTGTTGTAGGAAATGGTCAGAGCCAACTCCTGCGAGCACTTGCGGGCCTTGGTGGCTATCAAGGTTCAGTAAAGATTGGCGAGAACGTTCTCAGCCAACGTGAACTCCTTAAACAAACGGCATATATGCCAGCTGATCGCCATGGCGAAGGTCTAATGATGACGCTTTCAGTGCGCGAGAATGCAGCTGTTAGCGCCCTAAAGAAATTTAGAAGCGGCCTGCTTATCGGCCGAAATAAAGAGACCAAGATTGTTATGGATTCTTTGAATTCAATCGCAGTCAAAGCGCCATCTATGGATGCCGCCGTCTCCTCGCTTTCAGGTGGAAACCAGCAGAAAGTGGTCATGACTCGTGCGCTGCTATCAGAGCCAGTCATGATTATTGCGGACGAACCAACCCAAGGTGTGGATGTTGGTGCCCGTGCTGAGATCTATCAAATTCTCCGGGACATCACGAAACAAGGCATTCCAGTGATTGTTGCCTCATCAGATGCTAAGGAACTTGAAGGACTTTGCGATCGAGTTTATGTAATGTCTCGTGGCCATATTGTTGACACGCTTGAAGGCGCAGATATCAGTGAAGAGCGCATGGTTAAAGCAGCAGTTGCTTCGACAACTTTGAAGAAGGGTTCTCACACAGAGACCAAGACAGTCGTTCGTGGTGGCGCCTTCCGTCGCTTCTTCCAAGGCGACTTTATTCCACCAATTATTCTTTCGGTCATCATGCTTGCATTTGGCGCATACGTATATGGAAAGAACAGCCGCTACATCTCTGCCTTTAATATCAACTCAATTCTTCTGTTAGTAACCGCACTTGGATTTATTGCGGTTGGACAGACAATTGTCTTAATGGTTGGCGGGATGGACCTTTCCGTGGGTCCAATGGCTGGATTACTTCTGATCATCTCCTCCTTCTTTGTGAATGATGGCTCGAAACTTGGCAGCATTGTGCTCGCCTTCTTCTTAATGGCTATCTTTGCTACCACTGGTGGTGCGCTTAACGGAGCACTTATTAGATATGGAAAATTCACTGCGGTCGCCGCAACGCTGACTTCTTATATAGGTATTCAAGGGTTGAGCTACCTCCTCCGCGAAACACCGGGGGGAAATATCAATCAAATCGTCTCAGCTCACATCACCACATCATGGGGCGCAATTCCAGTTGCCTTCATTATCTTGGTGGCAATCTCAGTCTTTCTTGAATATTACGTACGTTCAAGCAAGTGGGGAATGCGCCTACGCGCAGTCGGATCTGATGAGGAATCAGCTCGTCGCCTTGGAGTGCCAATCAATAAGACAGTAATCGCGGCATACGTAGCTTCAGCCCTCTTTGCCGGGCTTGGCGCCGTGATGTTGATGGCCCAACTTGGTATTGGAGATCCGGCACAAGGAACTTCCTACACGCTGCAATCAATCACTGCAGTCGTACTCGGAGGAACTTCGCTACTTGGTGGCCGCGGCTCATTTATTGGAACGCTCTTTGGGTCCATGCTCCTCATTCAAGTGCTCAACTCAACCACCTTCCTTGGTCTCTCTCAGACCTGGCAGTACCTCTTCCAGGGGCTTTTGGTCTCTGCCGCAGCAGTTCTCTACACAACTACTCGTTCATCTAAACGGAGGAAATAATGAAGGCAGCACGTTTTTACGGACAGAAAGATATTCGCATTGAAGATGTTCCAGTCCCCGCAGCTCCGCTTGCCGATGAAGTTGTAGTCGAGCCACTCTTCTGCGGAATCTGTGGCACCGATCTTCATGAATACGTTGTCGGAGCAATCGTTACCCCGACTAAGCCACACCCACTCACCGGTGTAACCAATCCACAAATTCTCGGCCACGAATTCTCGGCTCGAGTTATTGAAATTGGAAAAGATGTCCGCGATGTAAAAGTTGGCGATCGTGTGGCGATCATGCCGGCGATTGTTTGCGGTCGCTGTATTCCATGTCGTACCGGTCGCGGTCACCTCTGTGAGAAGTTTGCTTGCACCGGTCTCTCTGCCCCAACCGGCGGACTTGGTGAAATTGCAGTACTCAAGGAGTACCAAGTCGCGAAGCTTCCAGATTCTCTCTCTGATCAAGCCGGTGCACTCGTTGAACCAGCAGCGGTTGCTGCTTACGGCGTAGATCGTGTTGGTGTCACTGGTGGCGACATTATTCTTGTAACTGGTGCCGGACCAATTGGCGCACTCTCTGCTCTCTATGCAAATGCAATTGGCGCAGCTCAAGTCATTATCGCCGAGCCAAACCCACACCGAGCAGCCTTTGCTAAGTCGCTCGGACTAGGACCAGTTCTTAACCCACTGGATGACTCATTTGCTGATGCAATTGCCGAACTCACTGAAGGTCGCGGCGTAGATATGGCCGTTGAAGCTTCCGGTAGCACAGGTGGTCTGACTGGCTGCATGAACTCGGTTCGTCGCAGCGGAAAGATTGTTCAAACTGGACTTCACACAAAGCCAGCCACGATTGATGCGATGAAACTCTCTGAGAAGGATATTTCTTACGTTGGTTCATGGTGCTACTTACTCACTGACTGGCCTCGTGTTATCCGTCTTGCCGCCACAGGCAAGTACCCAATCGAAAAGATGATCTCGAATGTCATTGATATTGATGACGTTGTGACCAAGGGCTTTGATGTCTTGATTGATCCAAAAGGTGATCAGATGAAGGTATTGGTCCAAGTTAAGAAGTAATAGTCATAAAAAAATAGCCTCCCGATTTGGGAGGCTATTTTTATTTATAGGGCTAGAACAAGGGCTTGAGAGTTGCGAGTGCAGGACGGTTCTTGAGGTACTCCTGCGCAGCCGCCTCATGTTGCGCCTTATCGTAGTAATCCCATTGAATGAGTTCTAGAACTAGGCCATCTGGATCGCTGAAGTAGCACCAACGCCAACCAGCAAGCGGGCCTTCATCAACCACATTTACATCAGAGTTGAACTTCACGCCTTGGGCTTCAAGTTCCTTCTTGGTTTGATGGATATCATCGACATGGAAACAGACGTGAGCAGCTCCAAGGTTATTATTTGGCGCTGGTTTTACGCTATCTGCCGGGCGATTGGCATATTCGATAAGTTCGAAAGTGGTTGTCTCATCCACCCACAAGGAGACTTGGCGAAGTTTGGCACCAGGAACCGCAACACCTTTTGCGAGCTCTGGGCCTTCAAACCAGCCAGTGGGTTCATTCTGGAATTCAAAGCCAAGAATGTCATGGTAAAAATAGATTGATCGATCGAGGTCGGTGCAGACCAGACCAACGTGGTGCACATAGTTCATCTTTTTGGATAGCTTCATTGATAACCCTTTCAGCCCTCATCTGAGGAACTTGTTCAGTAAAGCGCAACGCTTTCCCGAAACTTTACGCTCGAAAATGGGGGGTGTAAACCCCTTGTAAACACTCAGGAATACGGAATACTTGCCCCATATGAAAGATCCAATCGAGTACCTCGGCCCACGCCTCAAGGAGATTCGCCTTAAGACCGGCCTCTCCCTCAGAGAGATTGCTCGGCAACTCGATGTCTCTCCCTCATTTGTCTCCCAGATCGAAAATGGAAAATCCCAACCATCTGTTGCAACTTTGTATTCACTTGCAAAACTTCTTGGAGTGCCGGTCGATGTTCTCTTCGAAGCACATGGCGAAGTTGTTCCAGCTCCGACTAAATCAAGCGCAGAAGTAGAGCGTGGAAATTTTGAACATCCGATGGATGCCTGGGACTCATCGCGCGCCCGTATTTCAGCAGTAAATCCCAATAATCGCAGCGTTATTACGATGGATTCGGGCGTGACCTGGGAGCGCCTTGCAGCGACCTCTGAAGGTTCGGTTAACTTCATGGAGATTAACTACGAACCAGGTGCCGAGACCAACAAGACCGGCGAGCTGATTTTTCACGATGGCTTTGAATATGGATATGCCCTTGATGGGGAGCTTGAGGTAACTATCGGCGACCTTGTTTTACAACTCTCTAAAGGCCACTCCATCGGTTTTGATTCATCTATTCCCCACCGTTTTCGCAACCTTGGCAAGAGCCCATTTAAGGGCGTCTGGTTCGTTCATGGATGCGGTATCGAGCACTAAGAAAGCCTTGACACCCCTGTTTTCACGGTGTTAACTAGGAGAGAACATCTGCCCAGCAGATACACCTTCTAGCCTCATGGAGTGGACAATGGCGATCGCAACATATGGAACTAATGGCGTCGACTGGGAGAACCGCGTTGATTTCGAACGCTTACGTACCGAGCGCCTAGCTCGCCTCAAGGCTGAACTCGAGAACTCAAGTCTCGGCGCACTCCTCACCTTTGATTTCCACAACATTCGCTATATGACCTCGACCCATATCGGAACTTGGGCGATGGACAAGATGATTCGCTTCTCCATCCTGCCACGCGGCGGCGAACCTGTTCTCTGGGACTTTGGTTCAGCAGCCAAGCACCACACCATTCAAAACCCATGGCTAGATAAGGCGCATGCTGATGCATCTGCAAATGGCCATGCACCTCATCATGATGCCGGCCCACTTCTCGGTTCACGCGCAGGAATTTCTACACTTCGTGGCGCTATCAGCCCAAATGCCGGCCAAGCGCAAAAAGTTGCCGACAAGATTTACGAAGTACTTGCTTACTACGGTCTCGAAAAAGAACCATTGGGTATCGATATCGTCGAGCCACCTGTTCTCTTCGCACTTCAAGCTAAAGGAATTCAAGTTGTCGATGGACAACAAATCTTCTTAGCTGCACGTCGCATCAAAACTAAGGATGAGATCACACTCCTGACATCTGCTGCATCTATGGTGGATAAGGCATATGACGATCTCTACTCATTCCTACGTCCAGGCGTAAAAGAGAATGAGTGCGTAGGGCTTGTTGCTAAGACGCTTTACGACTTAGGTTCAGAACACGTAGAAGGTGTTAATGCCATCTCTGGCGAGCGTTGCTCCCCGCACCCACACGTCTTCTCTGATCGCTTGATTCGTCCTGGCGATCCAGCTTTCTTCGACATCCTTCACTCATTCATGGGATATCGCACCTGCTATTACCGCACCTTTGCAGTCGGCTCTGCTTCACCTGCACAACGTGATGCTTACACAATCTGCCGCGAATATATGGATAAGGCGATTGCACTCGTTAAGCCAGGTGCAACCACCGCCGATATCGTCAAGGTTTGGCCTAAGGCGGAAGAGTTTGGTTTTGCTAACGAAGAGGCTGCATTCGCACTTCAATATGGTCATGGCGTCGGTCTCTCAATTTGGGAGCGTCCAATCTTCTCTCGCATGGTCTCACTAGAAAACCCAGAGACGCTTGAAGAGGGCATGGTCTTCGCACTCGAGACATACTGGCCTGCTAAAGATGGTTGGGGCGCAGCTCGTATTGAAGAAGAGATTGTTGTAACCGCAACCGGTTGCGAAGTAATCACCAAGTTCCCTGCCGAAGAGTTGCTAGTCGCAGGTCAGCGTTATTACACAACCGGCGGATATCTCAACACCACTCGTGATTCACAGTCACACCTCAACACCTCAACCTTTAATCACATCGGTAACGGTAAGTAGGAATGGACCTCGGCAATGGCTATGGCCATCTGACCTACTCCACACTTGTACATCCGGGGGATACCTGGCCCGATATGAAGAACTCGCTGGTCACTTATGTGCCAGAAGTCAAGAAGCGCTTTAGCCCGAACGCGCCAATGGGAGTCTCACTTCGCCTTGCTAATGCATCAGTTGAGGAGTTACTCGCAAAGCCCGAAGAGCGGTTATGGCTCAAGAACTTTCTTACCGATAACGATCTTTATGTCTTTACCGTTAACGCATTTCCTTATGGCCCCTTTAAGGGAGAGATTGTTAAGGAGCGCGTCTACGAACCCGATTGGACCACAGAGGCTCGCACGCAATACACCATGCATATCGCAGATATCTTGGCTGAGGTCACAGATCTTTCGGTTGAACCCACTATTCAAACTGCGCCACTTGCCTATCGCCCAAAGGCGACTAGCCCCGAATACATCGCAGCCTTTGATGAGAATATCTATCGAGTTATTGCCCACTTGATGACACTCGAGAAAAAGACCGGCCATCGCGTAAAACTCGCCGTTGAACCCGAGCCATATTGCTTCCTGGAAACTATTCCAGAAACCGTCGAATGGTTCCAACAAAAGGTTTATTCACTTGCCGCGGCAGAGAAGATTTCGAAGTACTCCGGCCAGCCTTTAGCGGAAGTCTTTGG
>CAILWW010000040.1 GCA_903838035.1 uncultured Actinomycetes bacterium
CGAATGTGATAACCACTCATCGCTAGCGAAACCCAGCGAGGAACTTTGGTAGCGATATATTCGATGACATCGGTAGAGAGCTTGAGTCCAGCTTCGGCAGGGAAAATTTGGGTACCACGCGCGATGTACTCCTTGAGCACATCGTTCTGGATAAACATTCCGAATTTATTGGGATCCATGTTGCGCTGCTCGGCGAGAGCGATAAACATTGCGGCCCAGATATAACCAATTGAGTTCGCTGTTGTGCGAACTTGCGTGATCTTTTCGAGTGGAATCCCATCCATCAAGATTTCAATATCTTCCAGGCTATCGATTGCTACCCCAACTCGACCCACTTCACCCAGTGAAAGCGGATCATCGGAATCTAAGCCAAGTTGAGTTGGCAGATCTAGGGCAACGCTAAAACCAGTCAGGCCTTGTTCCAAGAGCATCTTGAAGCGCTCGTTAGTCTCGGCAGGAGTACCAAAGCCGCCATATTGCCCCATCGTCCAGACCCCTGGGTCTGGGTTGATGCCACGGGTATATGGATATTGACCTGGTTGCTCTGGCTGAACTGGGCTCATTCTTATTTGCTCTCTGCTTCTAATTCTTGGCGAATAACTTTCTTGGCAATCTTTCCGGTTGAGTTTAGAGGGAATTCGGAAACAACTCGAACTTCTTTTGGCTTCTTATATGAGGCCATCCGAGATTTGCAATGCGCCATTACCTTTTCCGAAAGTTCAGCCTCTGAAATTGTGACGCCTGGCTTCAAAGTTACGAGAGTGACAACGCGTTGCCCCCACTCGACATCCTTTATGCCAACGACTGCTACTTCGAGGACTTCCTCAACTTCGGCTACAACATCTTCTATCTCCCGGGGATAGATGTTGTAGCCGCCGCTGATGATCATGTCGCCTTTACGGTCTACTAGGTAAAGACGATTCTCTGCATCTATCTTGCCGAGATCTCCGGTATGTAACCAGCCATCTCGAACAGCTTTTGTGACTGTGGCATCCATGCCAGCAGCGCCCCAATAACCACGCATTACGTGATCGCCGCGAGTGATAACTTCTCCGATTTCGCCAACTGGAACCGGATTGTTCTCCTCGTCCACAATAAGAATTTCAACTCCCACACATGGCTTTCCAGCGCTGGTGAGTAAATCTGGTTGAGAGTAAATCCCATTCTTATGATCTTCCGCGCTGAGCACAGTGACGGGCGGAATCGCTTCGACAAGTCCGTAATACTGAACCATGTTGGGAGTAATGGTTTCGTAGCATTGCTTGATCTGCTCAGGTGCCATCGGGGCACCGGCATATCCGAGCATGCGAAGATTCTTCATCTTCTCTAGACTCATATCGGGCATTGCAAGTAAGCGGGCAACCATTGTTGGAACAAGAGCAGTTGCATTTGCACCACGATTTTGAATCGCATCAACAAAGACTTCTGGATCGTATTTCGCCATGATGATCTGCTTGGCGCCAAATGTGAAGTATGGGAGCACGAAGAGGCCGCTGGTGTGAGTAACTGGGCCAGCGTGAATCCAACAATCGGTCTCATCAGGAGTGCGCTTTAAAATATCGGTAACGATGTTATTGAGGCTGGCGATTCGATTGCGATGTGTGCGGATTGCACCCTTTGGATTTCCAGTAGTTCCACTGGAGTAATTGAGCGAAACCAAAGTATCTGGATTTACGGAGAGCAAAAGCGGCTCTGCGGGCTGAGCGGCCAAGAAATCTTCATACTTAGTTGTTCCAGGCTCTTCGCCATGAATCACAATCACGTGATCGACGAGTTCCCGTACCGGGGCGGATTCTTCCCAGAATTTGTGATCCATAATTAAAACTTTTGCGCCGCAATCTTTAGTTATGCGAACCCAATCGTTGGGGTGCAGGCGATAGTTCAAAGCCACGCGGCATAGTCCTGCTGAAGAAATTCCTAAATCGCTTTCGATGTAAGTAATTTGATTAAATTGAAGATCAAGTACGCGGTCTTCTTCCTGCAGACCAAGCGCCTTAAGCGCACGAGCAAGCTGGAAGATTCGACTACCGATTTCACCGAAGGTGCGGGAGCCCTCTTCACTTTCGACTGCGATGCGATCGCGATATGTCGTGGTGGCTCTTGCTACAAGTGTTCCGACATCCATTAGTGGTGGGTCCCTTCGTTGGTTTGAGCAGAAAGTGAATATGCGCTGTCGAGTACCCAGGCACCATTTGGCAGAACAGTTATGGGATTCATGTCGAGTTCACTTCCATCCGGCCAGCCCTCTGCAACCTCAGCGATGCGAAGGACGGCTTTCACGAAGGCATCAACATCGGCTGGTGCGCTGCCGCGGGCTCCGGCAAAGAGTGGGGCAAGGCGAGTTTCGGCGATCATTTCCCGCACAATCGCTTCATTGACTGGCAATAATCGAATGGCAACATCGCCAATAATCTCGGTAAGAATTCCACCGACGCCAACAGTCAGCACTTTGCCAAGCGATGATGAGGTAACTCCAACGAGAGCTTCAACGCCTTTAGGCACGAAGGTCTCAACGAGAACAGAGTTGGGTTTTCCATCCCCTGCTAAATTTGAGAGGCGCTTGTATGTCTCGGCTCCAGTTGCTTCATTAATATCAAGCGCTACACCGCCTGCTTCACTCTTATGGAGAAGTCCCGGAATTACAGCTTTAAATACTGCGCGACCACCGACGGTTTCAATTGCTTGGAGAGCGGAGGCTTCATCTTCAGCGACAACTGAGAGCGGAACGGGAACGCCGACAGATTTCCAAAGTTCTTTTAACTCAACTTCTGAGGCCGTTGCAGATGGCACAGGCAAGCCGGTTTTCGGGGAGGCGGTGAAACGAGAAGCGATACGAGAACTCTCATTTAATATTCGAAGTGCTGCGACTGCACGATCAGGTGTGGGAAATACCGGTAGCTTCATAGAAGCAAATAGCTTGCTCGCCTCGGGCGCAAGGCTTGCTGATCCAGTACGGGCAACGGCTATTGGGAGGTTGCGAATATTGCGAACCGCGCCCAGTGCGTTTGCAATTCGCTCGACATCATTTCCTACAAGTACAGCGAAGCAGGCAACGATCGCATCCACGCCTGAATCTTTTGCGATGACCTCGAGACAGCGCTCGAACAAATCTGGTGAAGACATGACAGCCGCAGTCACATCAACTGGGTTAGCGATATTTCCATAGGAAGGAACAATTGTTGCGAGTTCGGCGAGCGTAGCCTCGGAGAATTTTGCCATCTCCTGTTTATTCTTCTCGATTGCATCGGTTGCCAAGATTCCAGAACCGCCTGAAGTTGTGATGATTGCAATCTTCTTGCCCAAAGATTTTGCGCCGGAGGCGAAGATCAGACCGGCATCGATAAGTTGCTCAACGTCATCCACGCGCACAGCAGATGTGGAGTTGATAGCGGCATCAATCACTCGATCTTCGGTTGCTAAAGCGCCTGTATGTGAAGCAGCAGCAAGTGCGCCGGCGGCTGAGCGCCCAACTTTTAAAATCGCGGTTGGCTTCTTGCTAGAAATTTCTTTAAGGGCATCTATATCAGAGAGTGATTCGGTGTAGAGCAGAATTGATGAAATATTTGAGTCGTTCGCGAGCTCTTGCGCAACTTCAAGTGCAGTTACATCTGCTTCATTTCCAGTCGTGACTACTGCTCCGATTGGTAGCCCAGCATCCATTCCGAGCGAATACATGCCATAGCCAAGCGCGCCAGACTGGCTGACCAGTGCAACTGATCCGGCAGAAACTTGTGTGGAATGTGAAGCAAAAACTGGGGAAAACGAAGCTACAAGTCCCGCTGCTCCGCCTACTGCGCCGATGCAGTTAGGTCCGACCATGCGCATTTTAAATTCTTTTGCGATTGCAAGAAGACA
>CAILWW010000041.1 GCA_903838035.1 uncultured Actinomycetes bacterium
AGCACGGAAAGCGGCCAAGAGCTCATCCATGCCCGCCGTCATCATTGAGCCAAACTCAATCCCACTAGAAATAAATGACTTACTTGACTCCATTGATGCAGAATCGATTCTTCTCTCTGCTGATGAGCGAGTACTCCATGAATCATCTGGAATATTTTCACTTAATCTAATTCGTGATTCGCGAATTGTTAATGAGCCACTACTTTTGCTGCTTCGCGCTGTGCGTAGATCTGGTCAACAACAAGAGACGACCCTCGAACTTCCGCGTGGTCCAATTGGCGCCGGTACACATGATTTATTGGTTCGCGTCTGCCCGATCGGCCAAGCCGGCTTAATTGCCATCTTAATATTCGATGATTCAGAGATGCGTCGCCTAGATTCCATTCGTCGAGATTTTGTAGCCAACATTTCCCATGAACTTAAAACTCCGATTGGCGCGCTCTCGATTCTGAGCGAGGCAGTTCTAGGTGCAAGTGATGATCCAGAGGCAATCACGAGATTTGCCAATCGAATGCAGACCGAGACCAAACGTTTATCAGATTTAGTACAAGAGATTATTAATCTCTCCAGACTTCAAGATGATGATCCGCTCAAGCGGGCCGAACCTTTTCCCATTGAAGATGCGGTTAAAGAGGCTATTGATCAATCTCATCTCCATGCCGAATCACGAAATATCGAAATAGTTTTTGCCTCTGAATGTCATGGTCAAATCACAGGCGATCGGATTCAAATCACGATGGCCATTCAAAACCTCATTGAAAATGCAATTAATTACAGCCCCGATAAAACTAGAGTTGCCGTCGCTCTTAAATCAGCCGACGGACTAGCAGAAATTTCTATCTCCGATCAAGGAATCGGTATTCCAGAGAAAGACCTTGAGCGAATTTTTGAGCGATTTTATCGAGTAGATCCGGCTCGCTCACGAGCAACCGGAGGAACCGGCCTTGGCCTCTCCATCGTTAAACACATCATCAGCAATCACGGCGGGGATATCTCTGTCTGGAGTGTTGAGGGTAATGGAAGTACATTCACCATTCGCATCCCCCTAACTACGGAGGCAAAGTAATGACAAAGATTCTCGTGGTCGAAGATGAGCCCTCATTCTCAGATGCGCTTGCCTATCTGCTCGGCCGTGAAGGTTTTGAAGTCATTGTTGCTGACTCCGGCCCCAAGGCAATTGAAGAATTCGACCGTCACGGAGCTGACTTAGTTCTCCTAGATCTCATGCTGCCCGGTCTCTCTGGAACTGAAGTCTGCCGTCAATTGCGCACTCGCTCCAGCGTTCCTGTGATCATGCTGACCGCGAAAGATAGTGAAGTAGATAAGGTGGTCGGCCTTGAACTCGGCGCAGATGATTATGTGACAAAGCCATATTCATCACGCGAGCTCGTTGCTCGTATTCGCGCAGTTCTTCGCCGCAATGGCTCTGATGAGCTGGTGAGCGAAGGCGTAATCTCGGCTGGCCCTGTTCGCATGGATATCGAGCGACATCAAGTAAGTATTAATAATGAAAGCGTTGCATTCCCGCTTAAGGAGTTTGAACTTCTCGAGTTCTTGATGCGCAACTCTGGCCGCGTCTTAACTCGCACCCAGTTGATTGACCGAGTCTGGGGCAGTGATTATTTCGGTGATACTAAAACTTTGGATGTACATATCAAGCGTCTGCGCGCCAAGATAGAACAAGACCCAGCAAATCCAGTCTTTATTCAGACGGTGCGAGGCCTTGGCTATAAATTTGAAGCGTAAATAATTTACTTCTTAGCTGAAACTCCTGCGTAATCACCGGTCTTTGCCACGATAAGTGCATCGAGCTTTATTACTGCTTGGTTAGCAAAGGTAATAACGACTGGAACTCGGTCTCCTGCAATTGCGCCAAGAGTTGGCACAACGCCTTGTGTATTGGCGGTATCGCCCGAGAAGATCGCTGGGGTATCAGTTGCAAGCACTGGAAGGGCAGGTGTCAGAGTTACAGGTTTGTTATTCACTGTAATTGATGTAATCCCATCACTCTTATTTGCAGAGTTAATGATTGTTCCGACAATGACGCCAGAACCATCCTCTTGGGCGACGATGAAGAAGTCACGAACTTTAAGTTGATCAGATGTAGCTTCAACGCCATCGGTTACTTGCTTAATCATTCGCGTCGGGGCATCTGCACCATTTGTGCATCCTGTCAAGAGCAATGCAGAACCAGCGATTACTGCTGAAATAGGCGCTAAATAATGGCTTTTACGATTTTTTAGTGGCATAGGGCTAATGGTATCCTTGGGTTCTATCGAAAGGCCAAATTAATGTCATTTAAGGTCGGCGAAACCGTTGTATATCCCCATCACGGAGCGGCTCTCATTGAAGCAATTGAGACCCGGACTATTAAAGGCGAAGAGAAGATTTACCTAGTTCTCAAAGTGGCACAGGGAGACCTCACCGTACGAGTCCCCGCAGATAATGTTGATCTAGTAGGCGTTCGCGATGTCGTCGACAGCGCTGGCCTAGACCG
>CAILWW010000042.1 GCA_903838035.1 uncultured Actinomycetes bacterium
AGAATTTCGTAAGCCGAGCTCTGGGAATCGATACTGACACCTTGGGCTGCGCCAATTCCGTGCACAACCATGGAGAGCGGCCGACTGGCAGTTACGCGAGGATCCTTCTGGCGAAGTGACCCGGCGGCTGCATTGCGCGGGTTGGCAAAGCGCTCTTTGCCTTCTTCTTCGAGTGAATCATTGAAATCATTAAATGCCTTAATCGGAAAGAAGACTTCGCCTCGAATTTCTAGGAGATCCGGGATTGCCTTTCCCTTGAGTTCGTGTGGAATCGCAGAAATAGTCTTGATATTGAGCGTGACATCCTCGCCCGTTACGCCATTGCCGCGAGTAAGTGCTCGTACCAACTTGCCTTTTTCGTAGAGCAAATTAATCGCCAGTCCATCGACCTTTACTTCGCAGAGCCAGGTATTTGTAACCTCAGCCTTGGCGATGCGCTCAAACCATTGATCGAGCTCGGCCTCATCAAAGACATTGTCGAGTGACATCATCTTTTCTATATGGTCATGTTGCTGGAAATGAGTGGCAAATCCCCCGCCCACCAACTGAGTCGGTGAATCATCGGCTTTGAGTTCTGGATGCTTAGCTTCCAGGACTTGGAGTTCGCGAAGTAGCAAATCGAATTCGCCATCCGAAATGATGGGCTTATCTAAAACGTAATAACGAAATTGATGGTCGCGAATTTCTTCCGATAACCCGGTAATGCGATGACGAATCGCGATTAGATCAGCAGCCATGGGATATTTCTACTCGGTTGCGCAGACAGTTGCCGAGCCGACAACGCGGTCGCCATCATAAATAACTAGCCCCTGGCCGGTCGCTAAACCGTAAATCGGTTCGTCGAGAGCCACGGTGATGTTGCCACCGTCATGTGAATAGTTGCAGGCAAGCGGAGCTCCGTGCGCACGTATTTGTGCAAAGCCGCGGTACTCGGTGGATTCTGCCGGAACTGGACCACACCAAATTGCTCGTTCGCCGACAATTCCGGAAACTGCAAGTGAATCGTGGTTACCGACAACAACCGTGTTTGTCTTTGGTTCAATCTTCAAAACGTAACGCGGTTCTCCTCCGGCGGCCGGAACAGTGATTCCTAAACCTTTGCGCTGACCAATCGTGTAGGTATACGCACCTTTATGTTCACCGAGCTTCTTACCATCCTCATCAACAATCGGGCCAACATCGCTCCCTAAACGATCGCGCAACCATCCGGCGTTATCACCAGATGGAACAAAGCAAATGTCATGGCTATCGGGCTTGTTCGCAACGTACAGTCCGCGCGCCTTCGCCTCTTTGCGAACATCATCTTTGACAATGTCGCCCAGTGGGAAATGTGCGCCTGCTAATTGATCGGTGTTGAGAACTGCCAAAACATACGACTGATCTTTACCGGGATCTACCGCTCGATACATCACGCGACCGAGTTCGGTCTCACGCATTTGTGCGTAATGGCCGGTAGCAACGCCATCGAAGCCAAGTGCCTTTGCTCGCTCCATGACAGCTGCGAATTTAATCTTTTCATTGCAACGCAGGCAGGGATTGGGAGTTCGGCCGACTGCATACTCCGCCATAAAGTTTTCAACAACGCCATCATGAAACTCATCCGCCATATCCCAGATGTAGAAAGGGATACCGATTACATCGGCAGCTCGTCTTGCATCATGTGAATCTTCAATGGTGCAACATCCACGCGCGCCGGAACGATATTTTTGTGGATTGCTCGAGAGGGCTAAATGAACGCCAGTTACTTCGTGGCCAGCATCGACCATGCGAGCGGCCGCAACTGCTGAATCAACTCCGCCGCTCATTGCTGCGATGATCTTCATGCGCGACCCTTCTTTACCTGGTAGGCGCTGCGCGCTTTCTCGACCACGCCAGGCAGAACTTCAATGAGGCGATCGATATCACTTAGGGTGGTTTGAGAACCAATCGAAAAACGCAGCGCTGACATAGCTTGATCTTCAGTTCGACCAAGCGCCAGCAATACATGGCTTGGACGTGAAACTCCGGCGCTACATGCCGAGCCTGCTGAAGCGGAGATTCCCACGCTATCTAAGAGAAGGAGCAGCGCTTCTGATTCCGTACCTTCGAAAGCAACATTGATAATGCCAGGAAGTTTTGCCGCGGAATTGCCATTGATGGCCGAACCGGGAATCGATTCTAAAATTCGAGCACTCGCATTGTCGCGGAGTTTTTCGATCTGAGCCTTATTTTCACCTTGGTACTTGGCGGCAAACTGCGCAGCTGCGGCAAAGGCCACAATCGCAGGGGCATTTAGAGTTCCACTGCGAATTTCTCGCTCCTGTCCGCCACCATGCAGGACCGGTGTGAGATCGATTCCGCGCTTCAGAATTAGCGCACCAATTCCCAGTGGAGCTCCAATCTTGTGGCCGCTGATGGTTGCAGCAGTTACTCCAAGTTTGGCAAAACTGAAATCGACTTTTCCGAAACTTTGTACCGCATCGGTGTGAACTGGAATTTCGCCGGCAAAGTTCACAATTTCGGCGATTGGCTGCAGTGTTCCAATTTCATTATTGGAATGCATTACCGTAATTAGGGCAATGGAGTCATGATTGGATTTAATAAAATCTTGCACAAATTCCAGATTTACGACGCCGCCCTCGCCAACAGGTATTTCCACAACTTTTGCCCCATCATGTTCGACTAGCCATTCGATGGGATCCTTGATTGCATGGTGCTCAAAGGGTGAGGTTAAAATGATATTTTTTCCTGGATCTGCCGATACGGCTTTCCAGAAGAACCCCTTAACCGCAAGATTGTCAGCTTCGGTTCCGCTGCCTGTAAAAATTATTTCACTCGCTTCACAGTCGATTACTTGTGAGAGCGCCAGCCTGGCATCTTCAACATCTTTACGAATTGCCCGACCATCGGAGTGAAGGCTCGATGCATTACCCACCTTGCGCATTTGCGCGGTAAGCGCGTTAATGGCCGGCTCCACAAGGGGAACCGTCGCCGCATTATCGAGGTAGATCGACATGCAGCAAGTCTAAAGGTTTACTCCCCCGGCGCTACTTTCGAGCGCTAATCGCAGCGGTTGCTGAGGGCAACACCGCAAAGAGGTCGCCCACAACTCCATAATCGGCCAATTCAAAAATTGGTGCTTCTGGATCTTTATTAATTGCCACAATCATTTTGCTGGTCTGCATTCCTGCGCGATGCTGAATCGCACCTGATATTCCGCAAGCAACATAGAGCGAAGGACTGACCGTCTTGCCCGTTTGACCCACTTGGTGAGAATGTGGGTACCAACCCGCATCAGTTGCCGCGCGCGAAGCTCCGACTGCGGCGCCAAGTGAATCTGCGAAAGCTTCGACCGCACTGAAGTCGCCATTTGTGCCACGACCGCCAGATACAACTATCGCTGCCTCGGTGAGTTCTGGCCGCCCACCCTTCACCAATGGTTCGAGGGCGAGAACTTCAGCCTTCAATGTGGCAGTGCTCGGAGTTGCAGAAAGCTTTTCTACGGAGGTGGCGCAGGCCCCTTCCACAATCTCCACGGAATTAGAACGCATAGTGAAGATCGCCAGCGGAGTGGTGACTTGGCTATGCACTGTGGTGGAGCCGCCGAAGATGGATTGGGTCGCTATTTTCTCGGAATCGATATCGATGGCATCTGTAATCACGCCAGAATTTGTTCGCACTGCAACTCGACCTGCGATCTCTTTGCCGCGCGCACCTGAGGTGACGAGTAGTACATCGCAATTCTTGGCGGCAATGACTGCAGCGATTGCATCTACATATGCCGGAACGCCAAACTTGCTGACATCAACGCCATCGACCTGTACGAGTGAATCGATTGAATAGTTCGTGAGTTGTGAGGAGCAGTCCCCGCCCACCATCACCGCAGTGACTTCACCCATTCGCTTAGCAAAAGTTGCCAGCTCGCCAGCTGACTTTGGAACTACGCCATCAATTGTCTCAATGAGAATCGCTACCGAGCTCATATCACTCTCTTCTCTGCCAAGTAGTTAACCAAATCGCTTCCGCCATTACCGGAATCTTCAACCTTGAGGCCGGCCGCACGCGCAGGACGTGGGGTTGC
Organism: uncultured Actinomycetes bacterium; assembly: GCA_903838035.1. Classification (GTDB taxonomy): domain Bacteria; phylum Actinomycetota; class Actinomycetes; order Nanopelagicales; family Nanopelagicaceae; genus AAA044-D11. The sequence goes on from CAILWW010000042.1 coordinate 4,061, forward strand.
ATCTTTAACGTTGCTCCACGCAGGCGTAGCGCTGAGGCCTAGATCTGCGAGCGCTTTAACTTCAATGCTCTTCTTCTTCGCCGCCATGATTCCTTTAAAGGATGGGTAACGCGGTTCATTGATCTTTTCGACCACGCTAATGACTGCCGGAAATTGTGCTTGCATCTTCTCGGCGCCAATTTCTGTGACTCGCGAGATTTCAACTTTGGTCGCTGCTGGATCTACAACAACACTTCCAGCAAAAGTTAATTGCGCCCATCCCAAACGTTCTGCAATCATGGCGGGCACAACACTCATGCGAGCATCGGTGGATTCAGTTCCACAGAGAACCAAATCAAAATTACCGCTCTTGATAGCCTCTGCTAATACATGTGAAGTCAGCAAGGAATCTGCACCCGCCAACGCCGAGTCGCTGATATGAATCGCGCTATCTGCGCCCATCGATAAACCTTTGCGCAGCGCTTCACTTGCTCGATCAGGACCCATTGTGATCAAGGTGATGGAGTGGCCGCTGCCCTCTCCTGCCTCTCCGGTTGGTGAATGGGCCTCGATGATTTTGAGCGCCTCTTCCACTGCATATTCATCGAGGTCGTTAAGAACGGCATCGACTCCAGCTCGATCGAGTGAGCCATTGACCATCTTCTTCTCTGCCCAAGAATCAGGCACCTGCTTCACGCATACAGCAATCTTCATATCGGTATGTTACTGCTCAGTAGGGTTATTCACTAGGAGCCCGCCCCTAAAGTAGCCGCGTGAAGCCAGCAGATCCCAGGTACCTCGGAGCAACTCTGACCGAGGGCGGGGCTAACTTCGCCATTTGGGCGGCAGCAGCCGATGCGGTGGAGGTCTGCCTCTTTAACGAAGTTAATGGCAAATTACTTGAGACTCGCTTTGCCTTAAGTCACCGGGATGGACCGATTTTTCATGGCTACCTCGCGGGCGTGCGAACCGGACAGCGTTATGGGTTTCGAATTTACGGACCGTGGGCTCCCGAGCAAGGATGGCGTTTTAATCCCAACAAATTATTGCTCGATCCATATGCGCATCAGGTAACAGGAGAACTGAGTTATGTCCCTGAAATTTATGGACACCAGGCGCTAACTGCTAGTGGCGAAGGCGAAATCACCATTCAAGATACTCGCGATAGCGCGCCCTTTGTGCCGCTCTCCGTGGTGACTTCACACCAGCACAATCACATTCAGCGCCCTAATACTCCGTGGGCAAAAACAATAATTTATGAAGCGCACCTACGCGGCTTAACCGCGCTTAATCCAGAAATCCCCGAAGCCGAACGTGGCACCTATAAAGCCCTGGGCCATCCCGCCACCGTTAACTACCTTCGCGATCTGGGAATCACTGCGATTGAACTGTTGCCGCTGCATTCATTTCTCACTGAGCCCGCCATTTACCTTCGCGGCCGGCAGAATCATTGGGGCTACAACGCCCTTGCCTTCTCCGCCCCGCACGAAAAATATGCTGCAACCGATGATCCAATTTCTGAATTGCAAGAAGCAGTTCGCAATCTTCATGAAGCTGGGATTGAAGTAATCCTTGACGTTGTTTACAACCATACTGCTGAAGGTGGAGCCGGTGGACCAACCCTCTCCTTCCGTGGAATTGATAACAAGACTTTCTATCGTCGAGTAAAAGGCGATGTACTTGATGATGTAACTGGTTGCGGAAATACCGTCGATGCCCGACGTCCATTTGTTATGCGCATGATTATGGACTCACTGCATTGGTGGGCTGAAGTTATTGGCGTAGATGGCTTTCGCTTTGATTTGGCCACAGCCCTTGCTCGGCATGACTTTGGCATTGATACTCAAGGCTCACTCTTCGCGGCCATTGCTGGAGATCCCATTCTTCGCGAACGCAAACTAATCGCCGAACCTTGGGATATCGCCGGCTATGCCATGGGAGATTTCCCTCATCCGTGGCGTGAATGGAACGACCATTATCGCGACTCATTACGGCAATTCTGGCTCGGAAATCCGGCCCGCGGATATAGCGAAGGCGTTGGCGATATCGCATCTCGCCTCAGCGGCTCCCATGATGTCTTCTATTTCAGAGGCCCGACGTCATCGATCAACTTCATCACCGCGCATGATGGTTTTACTTTAAATGACTTGGTCACGTATTCGACCAAACATAATGAGGCAAATCAAGAGGATAACCGTGATGGTACGGAGGCTAATCGCTCCTGGAATTGTGGCGTCGAGGGCCCAACTCACGACCGCGAAATTAACGAACTTCGATTGCGTCTGCAGAAGTCATTACTTGCCTCGCTAATACTCTCCTCCGGAATTCCTATGCTCACTATGGGCGATGAACTTTCGCGTACTCAGCTCGGTTCCAATAACGCATTTTCATTACCGCTGGCGGGCGACCTATCATCACCATCGGCCTTTGGTGGTGGCTGGGCACTCAATTGGCGGCCAGATGCTCGCGAGCGCGACTTACTTGAGACCACCAAAGAGCTAATCGCAATCCGCAAGAGTTACTTAGTCGATGTGGCCAAGGAGTTCTTCACGGGTGAATTAGATCTGGGAACCAATAGAAAAGACCTCGCTTGGTTTAGGCGCAACGGCGATGAGATGAACGATGAGTTCTGGCATCAGCGAGATCGAAACACGTTAAGCATGTTGGTAGAAGCCTCTGCCAATCAAGCCCTCTTAGTTATTTTTAATGGCTCCAGCGAACCCAACACCTTCACCTTTCCCCCGGAAAAATGGGGCGATCACTACCGATCTATATTCAGTGCAGAATCTGAGAGCTCCGCTTTTGAACCCCGATTGGCCGCTCCCGGAGATACCACCATTCTGCGCCCACATAGCGCTCAAGTTTGGCTCGCCAACCGAAGTTAAATCACAGTAATTGCCCTCAGAAAGGGCGCCAATACTCGGCAGTACGGGGGCCGGTTAAATAAACTTTCACAATGCTCGCAATTGTGGCCCCAGGCCAAGGTTCACAGACGCCTGGATTTCTCGCTCCATGGCTAGCGGACTCTTTTGCCGCCGATCTCTTGGCGCATTGGTCATCCGTCATTGAGCTAGACCTAGTTCGCCTTGGCACCACAGCCGATGCTGATGAAATTCGCGACACCGCAAATGCCCAACCGCTGCTCGTTGCCGGAGCTCTCATTGGCGCAGCCACTCTCTTTGCTGGCGATGATTCATCCATAAGTTACGTTGCCGGGCATTCAGTTGGTGAAGTTGCAGCTGCTGCGCTAGCTCAAGTTATCGACGGCGACCAAGCCCTGAATTTAGTCGCACTGCGCGGACGCGAAATGGCAAAGGCCGCCAATGGATCAAACACTGGCATGTCCGCAGTTCTTGGCGGTGATCGGGAAGTCGTCGTTGCTGCACTTGCTGCACTCGGTCTTACCCCAGCCAACGAGAATGGCGCAGGACAAATTGTGGCCGCCGGAGATTTAAACGCACTGGCCAAGCTAGCCGAAAATCCTCCTGCAGGAGCGAGGGTTCGAGCTCTTGCCGTTGCTGGCGCATTCCATACTTCTACGATGCAGCCGGCGGTAGCGCCACTTGCAGCCGAAGTGCGTATGATCACTGCAAACCAACCTCAGCTCTCGATCCTTTCCAATAAGGATGGCGCGGTGATTGAATCTGGTGATGAAGTTCTTGCGCGAATTGTTGGTCAGGTTGCAGGACCGGTTCGTTGGGATCTTTGCATGAGCACCCTGGCCAGCCTCGGAGTAACCGGCGTTATCGAATTGCCACCTGCTGGAACGTTGGTAGGACTGATCAAGCGCGCAACCCCCGACGTGGAAACCTTCGCCCTCAAGAGTCCAGCGGATTTAGCTGCTGCCAAAGAATTTATCGCAAAGCATGGTGGCAAGTAATGACTATCTCCTTTAATCAATCACCTCAGAACGCTCGCATCCTCTCAGTCGGCGCCTATCGCCCACCCCGCGTGGTTCAAAATGGGGAAATTGCGCCACGCATCGACTCAAGTGATGAGTGGATCCAACAACGAACCGGAATCATCAGTCGCCATTTCGCATCGCCTGATGAATCACTGATCGATATGGCCTTTAAATCAGCTGAAATCGCCATCGCTCGTGCCGGCCTTACCTTTGAAGATATTGATGCCGTCATTTTTGCAACTATTTCTTATCCATTCCAAGCACCTAGTGCCGCTACCGAGTTACTCACTCGCTTAAATAACTCCACTGCTGCCGCCTTTGATATCTCTGCTGCGTGTGCTGGATTTTGCTACGGAGTAGCCATCGCCAACGATATGGTTCGCAGTCATACCGCTAAGAATGTCTTGGTGGTTGGTGCTGAGAAACTCTCGGATTACACAGACCCAGATGATCGCGCCACTGCATTTATCTTTGCCGATGGTGCCGGTTCAGTAGTCATCGGAGTATCTGATCATGTAGGTATTGGCCCAACGGTATGGGGATCGAACTCGCAAACCCGAGATGCAATTGTGCTCAATCCTTCTTATCTTGAATATAAAAATAATCCAGGCAAGCTAGATATTGGTTGGCCAAATATTAGCCAGCAAGGTCAAACCGTATTTCGCTGGGCGGTATATGCCGTTGCCCCAATTGCGCTACAAGCGCTGGCGGCTGCGGGAATGGAGCCCGATCAACTCGATGCCTTTATCCCGCACCAAGCAAATGAACGCATTATTGATTCACTCGTAAAATCGATGAAACTTCCGGAATCGGTGGCAGTTGCTCGCGATATCCGCACAACGGGCAATACCTCCTCGGCATCTATACCTCTGGCGATGGACGCGTTGCTCACAGAACGTCCAGATTTGCATGGCAAGAGCGCTCTTCTCGTAGGATTTGGCGCAGGGCTTGTCTATGCCGGCCAAGTAGTTGAACTTCCACCTATCCCCCAGAAAAGTAACTAGCAAAAACCAAAAGAAAAGGAATAAATCAAATGGCACTAACACAAGATGAAGTACTAGCAGGAATCAAAGAGATTGTCGTAGAAGTTGCTGGTATCGATGCCGGAATTATCGCCATGGATAAGAAGTTCACCGATGACCTCGATGTTGATTCACTCAGCATGGTTGAAGTTGTCGTTGCTGCAGAAGAGAAGTTCGGCGTCAAGATTCCAGATGAAGAAGTAACCAAGATGGCAACAGTTGGCGATGCCGTTAACTTCATCGTTAATAACTCCTAATTAGAGTACATAGTTAGAGATTTCTCGATGAGCAGACGTCGCGTTGTTGTTACCGGACTAGGTGCCACTACTCCATTGGGCGGTGATGTCCCATCGACTTGGGATGCACTCCTCGCTGGTAAGAGTGGCGTGCGCAGCCTCACTGAAGAGTGGGCGAGCGAAATGTCGGTCACGTTTGCAGCGCGCGTCGCCGTCGAGCCATCTGAAGTCATGGAGCGGGTAGAAATGCGCCGCTTAGATCGCTCCGAGCAATTCGCACTTATTGCTTCGCGCGAGGCTTGGAAAGATGCTGGCTCACCCGATGTCGATAAGACTCGATTGGGCGTTGTCGTTGCATCTGGAATTGGCGGAGTTATCACTCTGCTCGATCAATACGATGTCTTAAAAACTAAGGGCGCTCGTTCGGTCAGTCCACATACTGTGCCGATGTTGATGCCTAATGGTCCTGCTGCAAATGTGGGGCTCGAACTTCAAGCAAAAGCTGGCGTACACACTCCCGTCAGTGCATGTGCATCCGGTGCTGAAGCTGTGGGATATGCACTTGAAATGATTCGTAACAATCGCGCCGACATCATCGTGACCGGTGGCGTTGAAGCAGCGATTCACCAATTGCCGATGGCTGGCTTTGCTTCCATGAAAGCGCTCTCCACGCGCAACGATGCTCCCGAAAAAGCTTCTCGCCCCTATGACAAAGACCGTGATGGCTTTG
>CAILWW010000043.1 GCA_903838035.1 uncultured Actinomycetes bacterium
CGCCCGCTAACTCCTTTATGGTCTTCACCAAATCCTCTTCAAAAGCCGGCAAGAAGCGTCCATCCACTACAGCAGAGGCTGTGCCTGGAATTACATTCGCTTTATACCCAGCTTCCAGCATGGTGGGATTGGCGGTGTTTTGAATTGTTGCGCCCATCATCCTGGCGGCTCCACCAATATGCTTGAGAAGAGGTCGAACATTTGTGGGGTCGTATTTCTCCCCCGCGAGTTCTGCCACCTTGCTCCAGAATTTAGCGCCAGTTTTGGTTTCAAGTTGCGGCCATACATAAGCGCCGATGCGAGAAATAGCAGCGCTTAATTTTGTTACTGCATTATTTCCATTGATAAATGAGCCGTGACCAGCATCGCCCTTGGCGGTCAGCTTCATCCACTGAATACCTTTTTCTGCGCCTTGAACGAAATAGAGTCGATGACCACCGGTCATCGTGACTGAGAAGCCACCAACCTCGGAAACCGCTTCGGTATATCCCTCGAAAAGTTCCGGCCGATTTTTTACTAGCCACCTAGATCCAAAGACGCTTCCCGCCTCTTCATCGGCGAAGAAAAGCAGCAAAATATTGCGAGGAGGTTTATAGCCAGTACGCGCCCATTCCCGAACAGTGGCAAGGATCATGGCATTCATATCTTTCATATCCACGGCGCCGCGGCCCCAGATATATCCATCTTTAATAATTCCACCAAATGGATCAACCGACCAGTCATCAGCATTTGCTGGAACTACATCTAAATGTCCGTGCAAAACTAATCCGGGTCGATCGGGATTGGCTCCCTCAATCTTTGCCGCCACATTGAAACGATTAGGGCCGGTTTCGATTAGCTCTGAAGCGATTCCGACCTCCGCCAATTTAGCGACAACATATTCAGCCACCGCTTTCTCGTCGCCTTTGCCCTCGCCAAAGTTAACGCTCGGGATGCGAATCAATTCTTGGCAGAGCGAGATTGTCTCTTGTTCGAGGGTGGAGAGAGAAGTTGAATCAAATTCGGTCATGCCGAGAATCTTGCCGTAAAAAGCTCTGAAAGAAGGGCAATTTCGCCATTTTGGTACTGAGAGTGGAACCTTGATAAAGTAACCCTCTTCACTCGTCCGGGTGGCGGAATTGGCAGACGCGCTAGCTTGAGGTGTTAGTGCCCGCAAGGGCTTGAGGGTTCAACTCCCTTCTCGGACACTCAGATTGTTTTCATGGTTAGATACCTGCGTGGCTGAGCTCATCTATTACTGCGGAACTATGGATAGCGGTAAATCCACCCTTGCACTTCAAACAGCCCATAATCATCAAAGCCGCGGGCGCACCGGATTAATTTTCACAAACCAGGATCGAGCCGGTCGTGGTCAAATCTCCTCGCGTCTAGGCCTTCAAAGCCAAGCAATCGAAGTCGATGAAGAGATTGATCTTCATAAGTTTGTCGTCGAGAAATTATCGCAAGGCGAACGCGTCGACTTCGTTATCTGCGACGAAGCTCAGTTTTATCAACCAGAACAGATTGAGCAACTTGCCAGAATTGTCGATGGCCTAGGCATTGATGTCTTCGCCTTTGGCATCCTCACTGATTTTCGAACTGAGCTATTTCCTGGTTCCGCTCGGTTGGTTGAGCTAGCGGATAGAGTTCAAACACTTCAGGTAGAAGCCCTATGTTGGTGTGGAGAGCGAGCCACTCACAATGCTCGAACCATCGGCGGAGTAATGGTGACCGAAGGCGAACAAGTGGTTGTTGGAGATGTCTCCTCCCAAGCCGAGGTTGCCTATGAGGTTCTCTGTCGACGACATCATATGCGCAAGGTAACAGCCCGAAAATCTAATGCGGGTGCGCTAGATCCACTCCCATTTTCACTTTAATAAAACTTTAATTAAAGTAGTGAACCGCACCAGCTAATAGTGGCGCTAGAAAGAGGGATGGCAGTAGCGTCCCCACTCGAATCATCGCTATTCGGATTAAGCGGAATGAAATCCCGAGCAATAAAATCCCACCAACGGCAGTCATAGCCTGCACCTGATAATCGGCGAGAATATTGCCGAGCGCAAAACCGATACCGGTCCAAGCAAATTGATAGATTCCAACAGGTAGCGCTGATGCCGCTACTCCCCAACCCAAACTCGCGGCAAAGGCTACTGAGGTGATGCCATCGAGAATACTCTTCAGGGTCAATTGCGAGATTCCTGCATGCATACCATCACTAATAGATCCCATGATTGCCATCGGTCCGATGACGAATAAGAGTGAAGATGAGACAAAACCCTCCACAAAGGGCGAGGAGCCATGCTCATCAAACCTACGCTTTATCGCAACACCCAAATTCTCGAGCCGCTCTTCAATACGTAAGGCAACGCCAAGTAGCGCACCAATTACTAGAGAGGCGAGAATTACTAAGAAAACCCAACCCTTAGGAAGGGCAGATGCAAATACCGGGTTCCAAACCGATCTAATCGCATCAACCGCGGCAAGTAAAGTGACAAAACCGAGAGTCGAAGTCACCAGGTCGCGAGTGGATTCCTTGAACTTAGCGCCAAAAAAAATTCCTAACGTCGATCCCAAAATAATCGCAGAGACATTGATAACTGTGCCTAAGCCGATAAACATGAGGGAGAGAGTATCACCAGGTTATCTCTTTCCAACCTTGCGCTCGCAGCAATTGATTAGTTCTGCTAAATGGTTTGCTTCCAAAGAAGCCACGATAGGCCGATAGCGGACTAGGGTGCACTCCAGTAATTGTCAGATCTAAATTTAGGTGAATCGCAGTCTCTTGCGCGCTCTTTCCCCAGAGAAGAGAGACGACTCCCCTACGTGCCAGCTCTTTCACAATCTCATCAGTGATTCGCTGCCATCCGATATTTGCATGGGAATTACTCTCGCCGGCTCGCACCGTCAATACTCGATTAAGCAGGATGACTCCCTGATCGTGCCAATGCGAAAGATCTCCCTCTGACGAAATAACAGTTCCTACATCTGAAGCAACCTCTTTGATTATATTTCGCAGGGTCGGAGGTAAGGGGCGTGTCTTATCAGGAACTGAGAAAGCTAAGCCAATTGCATGCGAGCGAGTTGGATAAGGGTCCTGTCCGAGAATGAGCACGCGTGATTCAGCTATGGGTGTGGATAAAGCTCGGAATATATTGGAGAAATCGGGGAGAAAATCTTCTGAAACCAGAAACCGTTCAATCGAGCCAATATGCTCCTGAAAAGGTTCGAGAACAGACTGCCACTCTTGCGTCAGTGAATTGAATAGGGCGTTAGATTGCCCGGGCAAAGTATCGACCAGATTCGTGAGTCAGCGAGAGCTTTAGGCCATAAGCAAGTGAGAGATTCTCTTCGGTGAGAGTCGTTGCAATCTCACCTGCGGCGATTGGCAAGCCATGAGAGAGCAAAAGTACATGTGTAGTACCAATCGGAATCTCTTCAATATGGTGGGTAACGATGATGGTTGCCGGCGCAGCTGAATCCATCGCAAGTAGTTCTAGTCGGCGAAGGAGATCCTCGCGACCCCCTAAATCCAAGCCAGATGCTGGCTCATCGAGGAGTAGGAGTTCAGGATCAGCCATCAACGCTCGGGCAATGAGAACGCGTTTCTTCTCCCCTTCGCTCAAAGTCCCAAAGTTCCGTTCTCCAAGTGAGCGAACCCCAAGAGTGGTTAATAGCGCAATCGCTCTGCTCTCATCCCAGAGGTCATAACTCTCC
>CAILWW010000044.1 GCA_903838035.1 uncultured Actinomycetes bacterium
CGCATCAGGTATTGGTAAAGCAATTGCCCATCGCTATCTACAAGAGGGCGCCTGCGTTGTCATCGCCGATCGCGACTTTGAAGGAGCGAAGGCACTTGCTGCTGAATGGGGTGGCCCAGATAAGGCCATCGCCGTTGCTGTTGATGTCACTGATGAACAAGCAGTATCTGCCGCCGTCGATGCAGCTTCTCTTGCTTTTGGTGGCCTCGATATCTTGGTCAACAATGCCGGTCTCTCAATCAGCAAACCACTTCTTGAAACTTCTGTTGCAGATTGGGAGTTACAGCACGCGGTTATGGCGAAGGGTTCATTCCTCTTCTCTCGTGAAGCTGCTCGCGCAATGATTCACCAGAAGATGGGTGGAAATATCATTTATATCTCCAGTAAAAACTCAGTTTTTGCTGGTCCTAACAACATCGCTTACGGTGCAACCAAGGCTGATCAGGCTCATCAGGTTCGCTTGCTTGCAGCTGAACTTGGCGAGCATAAGATCCGAGTCAATGGAATCAACCCTGATGGAGTTGTTCGTGGTTCCGGAATTTTCGCTGCTGGTTGGGGCGCACAACGTGCTGCTGCGTATGGCATCGAGGAAGAGAAGCTTGGCGAGTATTACGCCCAGCGCTCTATCTTGAAACTTGAAGTTCTCCCTGAACATATCGGAGCCGCTGCATTCGCTCTCGTTAGCGGAGATCTTCCACTGACTACCGGATTACATATCCCAGTAGATAGTGGCGTTGCAGCAGCCTTCTTACGATAACAATGTCTCATTTTGCAGCCATTGATTTAGGTGCATCCAGCGGCAGAGTTGCCGTTGGAACCCTAAGCGATGGAAAACTCTCCTTTGAAATCATCCATAGATTTCCTAATAAGCCAATCAGTACAACCGATGGCGCTCTGCTTTGGGATTGGGAGTTTCTCAATGGCGAAATCAGATCTGGGCTGGAAAGCGCGGCCAAGAGATACACCTTAACTTCAGTGGCGGTAGATACCTGGGCGGTTGATTACATCCTTCTCAATTCGAATAAGGAAATTGCCGCTCCAACTTACTCATACCGTGATGACCGAACCGATGGCGTCATGGAGATCGCTATCGAGAGTTTTGGTCGCGAAACCCTATATTCCACAACGGGTATTCAGTTCCTGCCATTTAATACTGTTTATCAATTGATTGCCGCCCGAGACGCTGGCGAATTAACGCCTGGAAATACCTTTGTGATGTTGCCTGATGCCATCAATTTTGAACTTACAGGATCTATTTCTACTGAAATTACTAATGCCTCAACCACCCAACTGCTCGACACGAAAACTCGCAAATGGGATTGGGATTTAATCTCAAAACTTAATCTTCCAAAAGAAGTTTTCCCAGAATTGCATGAGGCGAGAACTAAAGTAGGCACTGTTCGCAATCATGGAGTTCTTGATGGTCTAGAAGTAGTAGCTGTCGGATCTCACGACACCGCATCTGCAGTTGCTGGTGCCCCACTCGAAGATAGCGATACCGAAATTTATATCTCCAGCGGAACTTGGTCGCTGGTGGGTTGTGAAATTGATACCCCGATCACCTCGGCGAAGGCGATGGAATTTAATCTCACAAATGAACTTGGCGTGGAAGGCAAAGTTCGCCTTTTAAAGAATGTCTCCGGGATGTGGGTCATCTCCGAGCTACTTCGCGAATGGGCGGCTAACGGTGATTCCATTACTGCTTCAGAATTGGTCAAACTTGCGAAAAAAGTAGAATCAAACACCACCATTATCGATCCTAACAATCCTCTCTTTATTCATCCAGGCAAAATGGTCGAGCGAATCGCCTATCTCGCTACACAAAGTGGGCAACAAGTGCCGCAGACTAAAGGTGAAATCGCCCGATGTATTTATGAAAGTCTGGCGCATAGTTACAAAAAAGTTATCGCCCAGCTTGAAGAGGTGACGAATCGGAAGTTTAAAAAAATTCGGGTTGTCGGAGGCGGAAGCGCGAATGACTTACTTAACCAATTGACTGCGACAATTACGGGACTTGAACTTACCGCTGGCCCAGTAGAGGCAACGCTTTTGGGCAATGTGGGCATGCAAGCAATCGTTGCGGGCGAGATTGGAACTCTCTCTGAATTACGTACGATAGTGAGAAATTCTTTTGAACTAAAGACTTTTAAACCATAACTCAATAGAGTTTCTTTATGACCGACAGTCTGCTACACCGCACTGAGACGCTCGAACGTGCCCAACGCCTTCTGAATTCAAAAGCTTCAAGGACCATTCTTGGAATTGTTGGAAAACCAGGCTCTGGGAAATCTACATTGGCTCAATTCCTTTTGGATCAACTCCCGGAGGGACAGGTTGCGCTTGTCCCCATGGATGGATTTCATTTAAGTAATGAGGAGTTGGTAATCCTTGGTCGCAGAGATCGAAAAGGAGCACCAGACACCTTTGATGTAGGCGGCTATGCAAAACTCTTGGAAAGTGCCAAAAAATCGTCGGGGGAGATTCACTTTCCAATCTTCCACCGCGAGATTGAAGCTTCTATCGCCGATGAAGGATTTCTAAAACCCGAGATAAAACTTGTTATAACCGAGGGGAACTACCTATTGCACAGCGATGACGGCTGGGGAATCATTCAACCCTTATTGGACGAAAGCTGGTACGTCGATGTGGATGATTCAATTCGTTTGGAACGGCTGATTGCTCGACACATTGAATTTGGCAAATCTCCGGAGGAGGCCCGAGACTGGGCTTTAGGCACGGACGAACGAAATGCCAAACTCATTGAGCGCACCCGATCGCGGGCAAATTTCTTAATTTCAGCTTAGCGATAGGGTTTAACTATGTCCGAGCAAAAAACTAACTGGTGGCGCGATGCCGTTATCTATCAGGTTTACCCTCGATCATTCCGCGATAGCAATAGCGATGGAATTGGTGATATTCCAGGTGCTATTCAAGGCCTTCCATATTTGGCCGAACTTGGAATAGATGCCATCTGGCTCAGCCCTTTTTATAAGACCCCAAACAAGGATGGCGGATACGATGTTGCCGATCCGAGAGATGTCGATCCAATGTTTGGAACTTTAGCGGATGCCGAAAGTTTAATTCGTGAAGCTCATGCACATGGAATTAAAGTCATTTTTGATATTGTCCCTAATCATTTTTCTTCTGAACATAAATGGTTTCAAGCAGCACTTGCGGCCGCGCCAGGTTCGCCTGAACGGAAGCGATTCCACTTCTACGATGGACGCGGTGTCGATGGAAACGAACCACCAAACAATTGGAATTCGCTTTTCAATGGCCCTTCATGGACCCGCGTAACCGAGACTGACGGCAAACTTGGTCAGTGGTATCTCCACCTCTTTGACTCATCCCAACCAGATTTAAATTGGGAGAATCCCGATGTCATGGAGGATTTCAAAACTACTTTGCGATTCTGGTTAGATCGAGGAGTCGATGGATTCCGGATAGATGTGGCACATGGTTTGGCGAAGGATGAAATCCTCAAAGACCATAGAGATCCTGATGGCCTAACTAAAGCGCTTCGTGTCGATACAACGGATATGACAAAAGAAGAGCGCGTTTCCTTGCTGACGGATATGCCATTTTTTGATCGCGATGGAGTTCATCCTATTTATAAGGAATGGCGCAAAGTTATTGATGAATATGATGGCGACCGAATGTTCGTTGCCGAGGCATATATCTATCCCACAAGCAGGCTTGCACGTTATGTTCGCCCAGGAGAGTTGCATCAGGTTTTCAACTTTGACTTCTTGCTCATTGAATGGGATGCGGACGCGATCAAAGAGGCAATCCTTCGAGTCTTTGATGAGTTAAAAGAAGTTGGTGCGCCTCCGACCTGGGCACTAGATAATCATGACTCCCCGCGAGTTGTTTCAAGACTCAAGAGGGAAGCGAAAGCTCGTGCACTTGCCTTGATTGCTCACGCCTTGCCTGGTTCGTTGTACATCTACCAAGGAGAAGAACTTGGATTGCCTGACGGTGACATTGCTCCAGAATTCCGAATGGATCCAGCTTTTATTCGTTCTGGCGGAAAAGATCTTGGTCGAGATGGTGCACGTATTCCACTTCCATGGAGTAGCGCTGAAAGAAATTTCGGCTTTAGCGATGGCACTTCTTGGTTGCCTCAACCCGCGAATTACAAAGAGTTTGCCATAGATATTGAACTTAAAGCTTCAGACAGTTTCTTGCACTTGTACAAGAAATCTCTTGAACTTCGAAAGAACCATCTTGGTTTAGGCGGAGACGCTGGAATAACTTTCCAACCCGCTCCATCCGGAGTGGTCTACTTCAAGCGCCCAGCAGGCTTTGCGCTCTTAGCCAACACCACAGAGAGCCCGGTAAAACTTCAAATCGATGAACCTGCAAAGATCATCCATCAGTCTCAACCTGGTTCGAGCGTCGAAGGCAACTCAGTTACTTTGGCTGGGAATACGACAATCTGGCTTCAATCTTGAGGTTGGCATACCCCTAGTTTTCTCAGGTAAACTTCCACCACCACTTGGAGACGTCGCATAGCCCGGTCGAGTGCGCCTCACTGCTAACGAGGTAAGGGGTAAAACCCTTCAAGAGTTCAAATCTCTTCGTCTCCGCTCAATTCACACGCTAAGCAGGAACCACCTGCCCTCTTTATTAAGTCAATGGTTCGGACATCTCCGCTCAAAATACCACTCTTGCCCCCCATTTAGTTGACGAGCAAGAGGCGGACAAAAATCTCGGTTCATTAAAATCGCTTCATGCGTCATCTCGGCCCACGAACAATTCGTGTGGTGCTCTCTGCGCTCATACTTTCGCTCATCTATCCAACGGTTGCAACAACGCCAAGTTTTGCAGCGCCAGCAAATCCTGCTTGCGCTCCAACGCAAACAACTCTAAATGGCATGGTCGTACTGGAATTTAACGAACCAAATGCATCTGATTCAAACACAAATGGAAATACTGGCTACACATGTGATTGGACCGTTCCAGCAAATGTGTATTCAATCAACGTATTAATTGTTGGTGGTGGTGGAAGTGGTGGTTACGGAAACCAGGCAGGTGGTGGCGGTGGTGGTGAAGTTCTATATACAAGTAATGGCTATTCCACATCTCCCAATGGATCAATAACTTTAAAGATTGGTGCAGGTGGAGCTGCGGTTCCAACAATTCCAAATGCGGCAGGTAATAACGGAGCAACTTCAACTTTTGCATCAATTGTTGCGCATGGTGGTGGTGGCGGTGGATCTGGTGGACCAACTTCAGGCTCTATAAATAACGGTGTTACAGGTGGTTCTTCAGGTGGTGGTGACAGATTCGGAACATCAGTTGCCGGAACTGGAACAACAGAATCAGGATGGATTTCTCTAGTAAATGCGGGAGGACGTGGCGCTGGTTTGCAGTCAAACCCCGCGGCAAATTCTTTGGCGGGCACATCAGGGCCGGCAGGTTGTTATGCATATGGTGCGGGCGGCGGCGGCGGCGGTGCGATGTCGGCCGGAACTGATGCGAGTGCTTCGTGTGGTGGTAACGGAGTATCCGACACAATTTCAGTACGTACCGGCAACGGCGGCGCCGGTGCATTTTTATTGGGTAAGTGCTTAGCGGGCGGCGGCGGATCGGTCTTCACCGATGGTTATAACTCCGCGAATCCAACTCAAGGAAACCAGGCCACCAGCAAATCTCTTATTGCATCGACTCCAACTGAATGTATTGATCCCACAACCTCTCAATTTGTCGCCGGAACGGTGAGCGGCGGATACGCCTCAGATGTTGCCCGTCCTATTGAGCCGGTAGCAAATACTGGTGCTGGTAGTGCTGCCGGAAACAATGGATTCTCTTTCCGGGGAAGCCACGGCGTAATTTTTGTTACTTACGACCCAACATTCCCACCTGTCGCACCCATCATTACTGCCCACCCTCAGAGTGCAACGGTTGCCATGCAACAACGC